>JAPLZD010000048.1 GCA_026395195.1 Candidatus Staskawiczbacteria bacterium | reverse complement strand
AGAACTTATATACTACGAAGCGTATAAGGAGCGAGAAATTGCCCAAAGAAGAGAAAGGCAATTGAAGGGTGGGAAAGCTCATATCGCACTTATAAAAAGATTGGAGGGTGTTGAGTCTTCACCAAATTTGGTGAAGACTTGACATTGCAATAAAAATATAATAGAGTATTCTATACGAGACAATAGTTAACTTCCCGACCCATTGGGTATAGGGTAACAACGTTGCCGATTAGCTGGGCAAACGCCCAGTTTTTCGTTAATAAATGAAACATGAACTCTTCACCCATTATGGTGGGGAGAAAATAAATAAGTAAAACCAGCGAGAGAAAAAATAAACTCGTATGGGTGAAGAGTGAAGTTTATATTAGGCCAAAAAATAGGAATGTCCCAAATGTTTGATAAAGACGGAAAATTGACGCCGGTTACTTTAGTTTCGGCCGGTCCCTGCTATGTTTTGCAAAAGAAAACAAAAGACAAGGATGGCTACGAAGCTTTGCAGTTAGGTTATGAAAAAATTGAAAAGAAATCAAAGGTTAAAAAAACAATGAAGGGAAAAGAATACAGATATATCCGCGAAATTAGAGATTATAAATCCGAATTGCAAAATGGCAGTGAAGTTAGTGTTTCAGAATTTGCAGAGGGGGATATGGTAAAAGTTTCGGGAATTTCAAAAGGAAAAGGATTTCAAGGGGGAGTAAAAAGGCACGGATTTTCCGGCAGAAATGCCACCCATGGCGTGAAGCACGAACACAGGACAATTGGGTCTACGGGTTCAAGATTTCCTCAGCACGTTATGAAAGGAAGAAAAATGCCGGGCCGCATGGGATCTGACAGAACTTCGGTCAAAAACTTAAAAATAATGAAAATTGATAAAGATAACAATTTATTAGTTATAAAAGGAGCAGTTCCGGGAAGAAAAGGAATTTTGCTTGAAGTAAAAGGATAATGAAATTTGATGTTTACAACCAAGCTGGAGAGGTTTCAGGATCCACAAATTTACCCAAAGATATTTTTGAGGTTGCTTTTAATTCCGATTTAGTGCATCAAATAGCAATTTCTTTGGCAGGCAACAAGCGCCAGATTTCAGCTCATGCAAAAATGAGGGGCGAAGTAAGGGGCGGAGGCAAAAAACCATGGAGGCAGAAAGGAACAGGAAGAGCAAGGCATGGTTCAATTCGCTCTCCATTATGGAAGGGCGGCGGAGTCACTCATGGTCCCAGAAACGACAGAATTTGGGAAAGGGAGGTTCCTAAAAAAATGAGGAGAAAAGCTTTGCTTATGATGCTAAGCCAGAAAGCAAAGGATAAACAGCTTGTTATTTTAGATAAAATTGAACTGGCGGGTACCCAGAATGGGTGTGGAAAAACAAAAGAAATGGCAAAATCTTTGTCTAAATTGCCTTGCAAGGGAGCTTCCACATTAATTGCTTTGCCTAATTATGACAAAAAGATATTTTTAGCTTCAAGAAACATTAAAAAGGTTTTAATTGACGACGCAAGAAATTTGAATGTTTTAGATTTATTGAACAGCAAGTATTTATTAATGCCGAAAGAAACAATAAAAACAATAGAAAAGGTATTTACAAAGTAATATGGCAGCATTATTCGATTTTTTAAAGAGAAAAAAGGATATAGAAAAGGCAAAAAAACCGGAGAAATCCAGGAAAACTTCAGTTGGAAAAAAACCTGCAGCAGAAAAAACAAAGAAAGCAGAAAAGAAAACAGAAGAAGTAAAAATAACTCCGCAGGCAACGGCAAGATCTAAAAAAACATCAGCTTTTTCTTTTGAGGCTGTTAGAGAGCCTCACATTTCGGAAAAGGCCACTTATTTATCGGAAAAAAATCAATACATATTTAAAGTTTCGCCCAATTTTAATAAAAACGAGATAAAAAACGCAGTCCAAGGAATTTACGGGGTGGATGTTTTGTCGGTTAATTTGATAAAAGTTCCGGAAAAGAAAAGAAGATTGGGCAAAACACAAGGATTCAGAAAAGGATTTAAAAAAGCGATTGTTAAAATTAAAGAAGGTCAAAAAATTGAAATACTCTAATGAAAGTTTATAAACCAACAACACCATCAAGAAGGGGAATGACCGGGATTGATTTCTCTCAGCTGACAAAAAAGAGGCCGCAAAAATCGCTTTTAAAATACGTAAAAAGAAGCGTCGGCAGGTCTTCGTCTGGAGAAATTACAGTAAGGCACAAAGGTGGCGGAGTTAAGAAAATGTACAGAATTATTGAATTTTCACAGACAAAAATGGACATGTCAGCCAAAGTGATTGCCTTAGAATATGACCCGAACAGAACAGCTTTTATTGCTTTGATTGAATACATAGATAAAACTAAACAATATATTATAGCTCCGCAAGATTTGAAAGTTGGAGGTGAAATTATTTTTAAAGATGCCGCCCCTTTAAATCCGGGCAACAGGGTTAAATTGAAAAACATTCCGGTTGGAACGGCGGTTTATAATGTGGAATTGGAAGCAGGACGTGGAGGAAAAATTGTCAGATCGGCGGGATCTTCGGCTCAGGTTTTAGCTCAAGACGGAGACTATATAAACCTGAAAATGCCGTCGAGCGAAATTAGAAGATTCAGCGGAGAATGTTTTGCTTCAATTGGAATGGTTTCAAACCCGGAAAACAGATTTTATACAATTGGTAAAGCCGGAAAATCGAGGCACAAAGGCAGAAGGCCGCATGTTAGAGGTTCGGCTATGAACCCGGTTGACCATCCGCATGGAGGAGGAGAAGGCAGACAGCCAATTGGATTAAAACATCCAAAAACTCCTTGGGGAAGGCCAGCATTGGGAGTAAAAACAAGAAACAGGAAAAAATGGTCAAATAAATTAATTATTAGCAGAAGAAAGAAATAGCAAACATCTATGGCAAGAAGTCTTAAAAAAGGTCCGTATATTGACGAAAAATTGCTTTCAAAGGTTTTAGCGTTAAGAAAAGATGAAAAAAAGATTCTTAAAACCTGGGCAAGGCATTCTTCAATTTCTCCGGAAATGGTCGGATATACTTTTGGAGTTCATAACGGAAAAGAATTTGTTGCGGTTTATGTTTCGGAAGACATGGTTGGCCACAAATTAGGAGAATTTGCTCCGACAACAAAATTTGTAAGGCACGGAGGCAAGATGCAAAGAGAAATAGAAGCCGGAGCAGAACAAAGCCAAGCAGCTAAAGTTGAAGCAGCAGGATCTGCGGCAAAGTCCGAGACTAAAAAATAATAGAAATTTATGGAAATAAAAGCAAAATTAAGCAATTTGAGGACAGCTCCGAGAAAAGTAAGATTGGTGGCAGATTTGGTTAGGGGCAAGAAAGTTCCTGAAGCTCAGGCAAAGCTTTTATTTACCGTGAATAAGTCGGCAAGATCGGTTTTAAAGCTTATAAATTCCGCAGCGGCTTCTGCAAAACACAATCATCAGCTGGATGAAAATAATTTATATATTTCAAAAATTACGGTTGACGAAGGGCCAAAATTAAAAAGATGGCATCCAATGTCCAGAGGAAGGGCCTATCCTATTATAAAAAGAACTTCACATATTGCATTGATATTAAAAGAAATAAATCCGGCAGCAAAAAAACCAGAAAAGAAACAAATCAAAAAAGTTAAAAAAACAACAAAAAAAGTAAAGAAATAATATGTCGCACAAAGTCCACCCAAAATCATTTAGGATAAGAGGAACAGAAGATTGGAATATCAGAGGTTTTTACGGCAAAAAAATGCCCCAGTATTTGGAGGAGGACTTTTTAGTAAAAGACTTTTTAAGAAAAAAATTAGCCGATGCCTCGGTGGCCGGCATAGAAATTGAGCACTCTGCTAATAAGCTTAACATTATTATTGAAACAGCCAGGCCCGGTTTGATTATTGGCAGGGGCGGCGGCGGAGTGGATATTTTGAAAAATGAGGTTGAAAAGAAGGTACAAAAAAAATTAAAAAATACTATAACCCGGAGGGTACCCCGAGAAATAAAAATAGAAATTAGAGAAATAAGGAATCCCTGGATTTGCGCAGCTTTGGTGGCCCAAATGGCAGCTCAGCAGATTGAAAAAAGAATTCCATTCAGACAGGTTATAAAAAAAACAATTGAAAGGGTTATTTCAAACAGGGAAGTTAAAGGAATAAGGATGGAAATGGCAGGCAGGTTAAACGGAATTGAAATTGCAAGACGCGAATGGCTTTCTCAGGGCCGGCTTCCAAGAAACACTCTAAGAGCCGATATTGATTTTGCGCAGGACGAAGCGCACTGCACCTATGGCAAAATTGGAATAAAGGTTTGGATTTATAAAGGAGAAAAATTCGAATAAAAAATATTATGGGAATATTAATGCCGAAAAAAGTTAAACACAGAAAGTGGCACAAAGGACGCGGAAGAAACCGCGCAAGTGTCGAAACAAGAGCAACTGAAATTAATTTCGGCAGTTTTGGATTAAAGTCTCTTGGCACAAAATGGTTAACGGCCAGACAGCTGGAATCAGCAAGAAGGCATATTATAAGATATATGAAAAAAGGAGGAAAGCTTTGGATAAGAGTTTTTCCGGACAAACCGGTTACTTTTAAAGGGTCTGAGGTTGGAATGGGCGGCGGAAAAGGAGGAGTGGACCATTATGTTTACCCCGTAAAGCCGGGCAGAATAATTTTTGAAGTAGATGGTTTGAGAGAAGATATTGCCAAGGAAGCTTTGGAGGGGGCGGGAATTAAATTGCCAATTAAGACAAAATTTGTTAAAAAAGATAACACCTAACCATGAAAGCATCAGAATTAAGAAAAAAAGATAAAAAGGAATTGGTAAAATCAGTCCAGGAATTGAGAAAAAAACTGAGCGACCTTAGGTTCAAGTTTTCGTCAAGCAAGCTGAAAAATGTTAAAGAAATCAGCAATTCCAAAAAAGAAATTGCAAGAATATTAACTATTTTAAAAGAACATGGCAAGTAAAAAGTTACAAGGAATTGTGGTTTCCGATAAGATGCAAAAGACAGTTGTTGTTGAGGTCGAAAGGATAAAAGAGCATCCAAAGTATAAAAGAAGATTTAAAATCCACAAAAAATATAAAGCGGACGACCCAAAACAAGAATATCACGTGGGAGATAAGGTTGTGATAGAAGAAACCAAGCCAATTTCAAAAGATAAAAACTGGAAAGTAATAAGTAAAATAAACTAAAATGATACAGCCAAGAGCAATGTTAAAAGTCGCAGATAACTCCGGAGCCAAAATTATCCAGGTTATTAATGTGCCCGGAGGAACAAGAAAAAGATATGCTCAGCTAGGAGACATTGTTGTGGCTGCTGTAAAAAAAGCAGAACCGAGAAAGATAGTGAAAAAACACGATAAAGTAAAAGCTGTAATTATAAGACAACGCAAAGAATTTAAGAGAGCAGACGGTTCTTATATAAGATTCGATGACAACGCGGCTGTAATTCTTGGAGACGGAAAAGAGCCAAAAGGAAGCAGAATTCTGGGCCCCACGGCAAAAGAATTAAAAGAAAAGGGTTTTGGAACAATAGCAATGATGGCATCAGAATTACTTTAAAAATTATCAAACATGAAAGTTAAAAAAGGCGACAATATATTAGTGATTGCAGGCAAAGACAAGGGCAGGACAGGAAAAATAATGAAATCTTTTCCAAGAGAGCTGAAAGTTTTAGTTGAGGGCATTAATTTGAAGAAAAAACACGTCAGGCCCAAAAAGGAAGGAGAAAAGGGGCAGATTGTGCAAATTCCCGCGCCATTGGATATTTCAAATATAAAAGTGATTTGCCCTAAATGCGGAAAGGCGACAAGAGTTGGGTATGCAGTAGATAAAGATATAAAAAACAGAATTTGTAAAAAATGCAAACAGATAATTTAACATGGAAAAGTTAAAAGAAAAATATATAAAAGATGTTGTCCCAACCATGATGCAGCGCTTCGGATATAAAAATCCGATGGCAGTTCCTTCAATAAGGAAGGTTGTTTTGAATACTTCTTTCGGCAAAGAGGCCGTTACAAAAACCGGTCAAGATCGGGAAAAATTGCAAAATCTTATAACTCAAGATTTGTCATTGATTGCCGGACAAAAAGTAAATTTGGTAAAGTCAAAGAAATCAATTGCCGGATTTAAATTGAGAGAAGGGCTGAACATTGCAGCGGCTGTTACTTTAAGAAAACAGAGAATGTGGGATTTTTTGGAAAGATTTATTTATTTATCTCTGCCGAGATCCCGTGACTTTAAGGGAATTGACCCCAAAAATATTGATAAAAACGGAAACCTATCAATGGGATTTAAAGAGCATATTTCCTTTCCGGAAATTTTTACAGAAAAAGAAAAAACGATTTTTGGCTTGGAGGTGACGGTTGTTACAAATGCAAAAAGCAAAGAAGAGGGCTTAGAATTATATAAATTATTAGGATTCCCGATAAAATAGCATGGCAAAAACATCACAAGAAGCAAAAGCAAAGATGAAACCAAAATTTCCGACCAGAAAGATTAGGCGCTGCTTTAAGTGCGGAAGAAGGCACGGGTATATGAGAAAATTCGGCCTTTGCAGAATTTGCTTCAGGGAACTAGCCAATAAAGGAGAAATTCCGGGAATTAAAAAATCAAGCTGGTAAATAAAAAACTATGACAGACCCAATTACAGACATGTTAAATCATTTAAGGAACGCGCAAGCTGTTGGAAAAACAGAGGTTTTGGTTCCCTCTTCAAAAATTAAGCTTGAAATTGCAAATATTTTAACTGAAGAAGGATTTGTCGGAGAAGTTAAAAAAACAGTTAAGGGAAAAGCCAAAGTTATAAAAATTAATTTAAAATATGATAACGATATTCCGGCGATTGCAGGATTGAAAAGAGTTTCAAAGCCCGGTCAAAGAATTTACGAAGGAGTTTCGGAAATCAGGAAAGTTCATGGAGGATACGGAATATCGATAGTTTCAACACCGAAAGGCTTAATGACCAATAAAGAAGCAAAAAAATTAAAATTAGGCGGAGAAATAATCTGCCAAGTTTGGTAAATCCAAAAATTATGTCAAGAATTGGAAAAAAATTAATTGAAGTTCCCCAGGGCGTAACTGTAGAAATTAATGACAAAGAAATTGCGGTTAAGGGTCCGAAAGGAGAATTAAAACAATTTATACATCCTGAAATTAAAATTGAAATTAAAGACGGGAAAATTTTTGTTGCGCCAAAAGCCGAACTTTCTAAAAAGGGCAGAGGATTGTGGGGTTTGTACAGGGCACTGGTGGCCAACATGGTTGAAGGCGTCAGCAAAGGATTTGAAAAAAAACTGGAAATTGAGGGAGTTGGTTTTAAGGCCGCAGTTGATGGAGAGGGTATAACTTTAAATTTGGGATTTACAAATCCTGTAAAAATTAAAAAACCCGAAGGAATTACTTTTCTAGTGGAAAAAAACGTTATTACGGTTTCGGGAGCCAGCAAAGAAGCAGTTGGAGAAGTTTCAGCTTTAATAAGAAAACAAAAAAAGGCAGAACCGTACAAGGGCAAAGGAATTAAATATCAGGGAGAAAAAATCAGAAGAAAAGAAGGTAAAAAAGTAGTAGCAAGCAAATAAATCACTATGAGCATTAAAAAGGAAAAAAGAATAAGAAGGCATAAAAAAATAAGAAGGAATTTGCACGGGACAGCAATTCGCCCGCGCTTTTGCGTTTCAAGATCGAATCAGCACATTTATGCGCAATTGGTTGACGACGATAAGGCCAAGGTTTTAATTTTTGCTTCAGACAAAGATATCAAAACAAAAAAAGGCAAGAAAAAATCAGAGGTTGCAAAGGAAGTTGGAAAATTTATTGCGAAAAAAGCACTAGAAAACAAAATTAAAACAGTTATTTTTGACAGAGGAGGAATTCTTTTCCACGGCAGAATTAAAGCATTGGCCGAAGGAGCCAGGGAAGAGGGACTTAAATTTTAATAAAATTATATGGCAGAAGAAATAAAAAAACCTGCCCGCATTGCTACGCAAAGCGTTGCAGGCGGGGAAGAAAATAAGCCGGTAAAACCAAATGATGGTTTTGTGCCAATTCCTACAGGAGAGGACACAGCTAAAGCGCCTGCCGGCAAGCCGGGTTTTGGACGTGGCGGACAAAGGCAAGGTGGTTTTGGCCAGAGAAGGCCCGGTTTTGGCAGGGCCGGAGTTGGCAGGGACAGAGTAAAAGATGAATTTGAAACAAAAATGTTGGATTTGGCCAGAGTGACCAGAGTTACCGGCGGAGGAAAAAGAATGAGTTTTAGAGCGGTTGTTGTTGCCGGAGATAAAAAAGGCAAAGTTGGGATTGGAATTGACAAAGGAAAGGATGTTTCTCAGGCAATTGAGAAAGCTACAAGGAGAGCTAAGAAAAATTTAATCAGCGTTGTTATTGTTGAAGGAACAATTCCCCACGAAGTTGAGGCAAAGGCTGGGCCGGCAAGAATTTTGTTAAAACCTCAGAAAAAGGGAAGAGGATTGGTTGCCGGAGGAGCCGTAAGGACAATCTGTGATTTGGCAGGAATTAAAAACGTTTCATCAAAAATTCTTTCCGGTTCAAAAAATAAATTAAATAATGCCAGAGCGACAATGGAAGCCTTAAAAAAATTAAAAGCTAGAACTAAAGCCTAATATCATGCAGATACACGAATTAAAACCAAAACATAAATCGGCATCTAAAAAGAGAGTTGGCAGGGGGGGCAAAAAGGGAACATATTCCGGTAAAGGAATAAAAGGACAAGCATCAAGGGCCGGCAGAAAAATGGTGCCAATTATAAGAGAATTGATAAAAAGGTATCCGAAACTTAAAGGATACAGAAGTTTTGTTGTAGATGATTATTCTGCGGTTGTTAATCTTAAAACCTTAGAAAAAATTTCAAAAGACGGCGAAACAATAAACCCGGAAAATTTGATTAAAGCGGGTATTGTTAGTAGAATGAAAGGAAGAGGACCCGGAGGGTACCCCAAAATTAAAATTTTGGGGGCGGGAAAGCTTACAAAAAAATTAATTGTAGAAAATTGCAAGGTTTCAAAAACAGCAAAAGAAGCCATTGAAAAGGCCGGAGGAACAATAAAATAAATATGTGGTACGATAAAATATTATTTCTTTTTAAAAACAAAGAGCTCAGGAATAAATTCCTTTTTGTAATTTTTCTTTTCGTTGTTTTCCGTTTGGCAGCTAACATACCAATACCCGGAATTGGAGCTGAAAATTTGAGAAAGTTTTTTGACCAAAACCAAGTTTTTGGGCTTTTAAACTTGTTTACCGGAGGCGCTTTGAGCAATTTTTCTGTTGTTTTGCTGGGTCTTGGGCCTTATATTACCGCCACCATTATTTTACAGTTGTTAACAATGATTTTTCCTGCTTTAGAAAAGATGTACAAAGAGGAAGGCGAGGCCGGCAGGCAAAAATTCAACCAGTATTCAAGGCTGCTTACAATTCCCCTGGCTGCTTTCGAGGGCTATGGAATGCTTACGGTTTTTTCCAGACAGGGAATCATCTCGGGGCTTTCTTTGCCGGTCATGCTTTCGGCCATTGCCACAATCACAGCCGGAGCCATGTTTTTGATGTGGATTGGTGAAATTATTTCAGAGCAGGGCATGGGAAACGGAATTTCTCTTTTAATTTTTGCCGGTATCGTTGCTAGAGTTCCAATAAGTATTTTTCAAACATTCATTGCATTCAGCGCCACTCAAATTCCTTCGTATATAGCCTTTGCGGCGCTTTCAATTGTAATAATTGCCGGAGTTGTCTTAATAACCGAAGCTCGCAGAAATATTCCAGTTTCTTATGCAAAAAGAGTCAGAGGAATGAAAATGTACGGCGGAGTCTCAACCTATCTTCCTCTTAGCGTTAATCCGGCCGGAGTTATCCCTATCATTTTTGCTTTGTCTATACTTTTGTTTCCCGGCATGATAGCCAGTTATTTTGGCACCTATTCCGGAATGGTTGGAAGCGTTGCTTCGTCCGTGGGGGCATTTTTTAACAATGTGTGGATACACGGAGTATTTTACTTTTTGCTTGTAATTATTTTTACTTATTTTTACACCGCAGTTACTTTTGATCCAAAAACTATTTCCGAAAATCTGCAAAAAATGGGAGGATTTATCCCGGGAGTAAGGCCGGGAAAATCGACGGCTGACTTTATAAAGCATATTTTGAACAGAGTTTTATTCACCGGCGCAATATTTTTGGGCTTAATAGCAATTTTGCCGTCAATTGTGGCAGGAATGACCGGCGTTACCGGATTTACATTTTTGGTTGGGGGAACCTCTTTGCTTATCGTAGTTTCCGTAGTTTTAGACACAGTAAGGCAAATTAATTCTCAGCTCCAAATGAGGGAGTATGAGACATTTTAAATTTACATGGCAAAACAAGTCATTATGTTATTTGGCCAGCCTGGCGCCGGAAAAGGCACTCAGGCTGAAATTCTAGCTGATAAAACAGGCTACTACCATTTTGAGTCAAGCAAGATTATTGAATTTCATATAAAAAATGATGAGCCCGGAAAAACATATGAAATTGACGGACAAACCTACAAAATTGAAGATGAAAGGCAAAAGTGGGAGTCCGGCCTTCTAAACAGCCCGCCACTGGTTGTTTATTGGATGGTGGAAAAAATAAAAGAATTGGCCGAGGAGGGAAAATCGATTATTTTTTCCGGTTCTCCAAGGACTGTTTATGAGGCGGAAAGAGAAATCCCACTTTTTATAGAGCTTTACGGCCTAGAAAATATAAGATTTATAATGCTGGAAATTTCTGCCCAAACAACCGTTTTCAGAAATTCGCACAGAAGAATTTGCGAATTAATCAGACACTCAATTTTATTTTCTCCGGAAACAGAAAAGCTGACCCTGTGTCCGCTGGACGGCTCACAGCTTGTTAAAAGAAAAGGATTAGATGACCCGGAAACAATTAAAAAGAGGATTGA
>JAPLZD010000021.1 GCA_026395195.1 Candidatus Staskawiczbacteria bacterium | reverse complement strand
GACCCGCCTATGGCTATTGCCGTTTTGTAGAGCGCAGCTACAGTGTCATCAATTTGGCTTGCATGCGCTGCCAAGGGAGATAATGCAACAACCGCCAAGGCAATTAAAAATAATACTTTTTTGTTCATAATTGTTTTTTTCGCAACTTAATTTTATATTCCAAATGAATTTTTTACAAAAAGAATGGCGCTGCTGGCTATAATAATTAATATTGTGCCTCCTATTGCGGCAAACAAACCGGTTTTAGCAGCATTAAGCTTTGCCGGTTCTCCTTGCGCAGTAAGAAATAAAATGCCTGTTACAACCCACATAATAACTACTATCCAAGTGCCAACAAGCACAACCTGTCCCGCGATGGCCTCTGCCATTCCGGCAAGTGTTTGCGCAGAGGCTAAAACTGGCAAACTAATTGCAGCCGCCAATAAAATTAAAAAAATTGTTTTTTTATTCATTCCTTTATAATTAATAATTTTTATTTTTAAATTTTTTAGCATACCATTCCCAATGAGTTGCATGTTATTCTAATTATTGAAAAAGCGACAACCATAACTATTACGCCAATAACCCCCCACAAAGCGGCTGCTCTTGCTATTTTGAGTTTTTCCGGCTGACCCTGGGCCGTCAAAAAAAGAAGTCCTGCGGCAACAAAACAGATTACGGCAATACCCGCACCCACTACCCATACCACATTTACAATAGCTACAGTCAAACTTTGTATGCTATCAACCATAGTAATATTAATGTTATTATTTTTTTGCTCATTATAAAAAGTTAGGTTCCTTGTCCCGCCTAGGCGGGACAAGGAATAAAAAATTACACGCCCGATATTAGGCTGTTTGCAATAGCAAAAATCGCGAAAGCCAAAATCATAATTACCACCCCAATAACTCCCCACAAAGCGGCTGTTCTTGCTTCCTGAATTTTTTCGGGATTTCCTGCTGCCAAAAGAAACTTTACGCCGGCATAAACAAACAGTACAACTGCCAAGGCTGCAAAAACCATCCATACTTTGTTAACCACATTTGACACCAATTGCCCAAGGTTAACAGCTCCCGGCGTTGGCGTTGATTGTTCTGCTGTATACGCTAAAGCCAAAACCGGCAGAAGCAATGCTGTTAAAGCCGCGCTTATTACAATTTTTTTTGTTTTATTCATCTTTGTATTTATTTAATTCAATGTAATCGACCTTTTTAATTTTATTATTTTACTCCCAAAGCTTCTTTAACGGCCGCTACTATTCCTTTAGCAGCTAATCCGATTGCTATTCCAATTATGGCATAAGTCAAAGCTTTTTTTGCTGTGCCCATTCTTTCGGGATTGCCCGCTGAAGTAAGATAAAGAATTCCTGCAACTATCAGCATGATTGTTCCCAAGCTGGCAACTAATGTTCCGACACCGTCGGCTATTTTAGTGAGAAGCTCGCCAAAATTATTAGATGAAATAGGATTACAAATTTGATTCGGCGGACAATCTGCAGCAATAGCAAAACAGGTTAAGCCAAATAACCCGGCGATAATCAGAAAAGTAATTATTTTTTTGTTCATTAAATTATTATACAACATTATAAAAAATATATGCAATACAAGGGTTGTGGATAAAAGACTAATCTTTCAAACATGCTCCCGAAGCAACTTTGTCGCCATCATCCAAACGCATTATCCTTACGCCCTGAGTTGCCCGGCCCAGCACAGAAATTGATTTTACGCTGGTTCGAATAACCTGGCCGTGCTGGGAAATAACAATTAAATCCTCTTCATCTTTTATATCTTCTAAAATGCAAGACATAACCATGGGCCCGGTTTTTGAAGTTATTTGGGCAGCTTTAATTCCCGACCCGCCTCGACCCTGGACTTTGTATTGTGAAATTTCTGTACGTTTGCCATAGCCGTGTTCCATGACCACCAAAAGATATTGCTTGACTGGTTTTTTGGTGTTTTCATCAATTGGAGGATTTCTGTCTACAACATCCATGGAAATTACTTCGTCTCCTTTTTTCAAACGAATTCCCTTGACTCCGGCTGCCGCACGGCCCATGGGCCTGATGTCTTTTTCTTTGAATCTAATGGCAATTCCGTTTTTGGTGGTCAAAATAATGTCGTCTTCGCCGGTTGTTTTGACAACTTTTTTTAACGCGTCGCCTTTTTCCAATTTTATGGCAATAATTCCCGATTTTCTGACATTGGCAAATTCCCCTAAAGCGGTTTTCTTTATTCTGCCGTTTTTAGTAACCATTACCAAATATTTAAAGGTTTGCGCCTCGTCTTTGGTTATGGGAATCATAGACAAAACTTTTTCTTCGCCGGACAATTCCAAAAAGTTCAAAATTCCCCTGCCGCGGGCAACTCTGGTGCCTTCGGGAATTTCATAAACTTGCGTTTGCAAAATTTTTCCGGAATCAGTAAAAAACATTAAATTGTCATGCGTTGAGGCGGTCAAAAAATGCTCAACAATGTCATCTTGCATTGTTTTCATGCCCATCAATCCCTTGCCTCCGCGTTTTTGCAATTTATAGGTGGCAGGATTAATTCTTTTTATGTAACCGCCGGTGGTTAAAGTAATAATTGTTTCTTCTAGGGGAACCAAATCAACCTCGGTGATTTCTCCCAATTTCCCTTTGATAACCTTTGTTTTTCTCTTGTCTCCGAATTTTTCTTTTATTTCCAGAAACTCCTTTTTAATCAGTGCCTTCAATTTTTCAGGAGACTTTAGAATGGCGTTTAGTTCTTTAATTAATTCCAAAATTGCCTTTAATTCGTCTTCTATTTTCTTTCTTTCCAAGCCGGCCAAGGTTTGCAGTCTCATTTCCAAAATTGCAAAGGCCTGCCTTTCGGTCAATTTAAATTTCTTTATTAAATTCACCCTGGCCTCATCTTTATCGGCTGATTTTTTGATTGTTTGAATAACTGCATCAATGTTTTTTAATGCAATCATCAAGCCTTCTAAAATGTGCTCTCTTTCTTTGGCCTTGTCCAAATCATACTGAGTTCTGCGAGTTATGACTTCCTGCCTGTGTGCAATAAAATATTTTATGACATCTGCCAAAGACAAAATTTCCGGCTGTATTCCGTCAACCAGCGCCAGCAAATTCATATGGAAGGATTTCTGCAGGTTTGTAAATTTGTATAATCTGTTTAAAATTCTTTTTGGCTCAAATCCTTTTTTAATATCAATAACAATTCTCATTCCTTCTCTGTCAGACAAATCTCTTATGTCCTTTATGCCTTCAATTTTCTTTTCTGTAACTAAATTTGCCAAATCCTCAACCAGGGTGGATTTTAAAACTTGATAGGGGATTTCGGTAATTACAATTTGTTCGGCTCCGTCTTTTTTTTCAACAATGTCGGCTGTTCCGCGCATTAAAATAGAGCCCTTGCCCTGAGAATAAGCGGAAATAATTTCTTTTTGGTCGTAAATTACGCCTCCGGTTGGAAAATCCGGGCCTTGCACAAATTCAAACAAGTCTTCGGTTTCAGCTTTTGGGTGGTCTAACATATAAATAGAGGCATCCATTACTTCGGTTAGGTTATGCGGAGGAATGTTTGTGGCCATACCCACTGCAATTCCCAGGCTTCCATTTAAAAGCAACTGGGGAAGGGGCGAGGGTAGGACAAGCGGCTCTTTTGTTGTCCCATCATAATTATCAACAAAATTTACGGTATTTTTTTCTATATCGCGCAATAATTCTTCTCCAATTTTGGTTAATCGGCATTCTGTGTAACGCGCGGCAGCCGCTCCGTCGCCATCAATTGAGCCAAAGTTTCCCTGGCCGTCAACAAGCGGGTATCGCATATTAAAGTCCTGCGCCATGCGCACCAAAGACTCATAAACAGCTGTGTCGCCGTGCGGATGGTAAGATTTCAAAACTTCTCCAACCACTGACATAGATTTTCTGTGCTTTGTGTTAGCTTTTAAACCCGTGTCGCCCATGGCATACAAAATTCTCCTGTGAACAGGCTTTAAACCATCTCTTACATCGGGAAGCGCGCGAGCCACAATAACCGACATTGCGTAATCAATGTATGATTCTTTGAGTTCTGTAACAATTTCTCGCTGGGTTACATTTCCCCTTATGCTGTCTCCTTCTTTGCCATCTTCCTGCGCTTTAGATTTTGCTTTTTTATCTTCGTCTGCCATTTTTTTAATTATTTACTGCTTGGAGTTGTAGTTTGCGAAATATCTGTTATCGGCGTTTGCCCGATTTTTGAAATGCTGTCCATCGCGCCCCTAATCCAAAAAATAAACATTATAACCCCCAAAATTCCGGCGACAGAAAAAATTATAGCCTTTTTTTGAAAATCAGATAAGGCCCTAAGCTTTTCCAAAAAATTTCTGACTTTGTCGGAAAAATCCATTTTATGGTTGTAATATAACTATTTCCATTGCCCCTTCTTTTGGTAAAGCAGACGCTTTTACAGCAAGCTTGTCTTGCGGAACAATAGAGGGTTTTCCCATGGCTTTTAAAAATTTGGAAACTTCGTCAAGCTTCATTTTTAATTTCGGCAAAGCATAATGCATTGGAATCACAATTTTCGGCTCTATTTGTCCAATAATCTTCTGAGCAGACGACGCATCAATTATAAATTCTCCGCCCACAGGAACCATCAGAACATCAATGCCGTCAATTTTTTCCAACTGCTCGTCTGTCAATTGTTTTTGCCCCAAATCTCCTAAATGGCAAAATTTCATATCTTCTGCCTCAATCACATAAATTGTATTTAAACCTTTTTCTTTTCCTTCTTTATCATCATGAAAAGAGGGAATTCCATGTATAAAAACTCCCTTAACTTCGTATTCCCCTGGCCCTGAAACTAAAAATGGCGTACCCTTTACGCCCTTTATATTATTATGGTCGTGATGATCATGGGTTACCAACAAAATATCAGCTGAAAGATTGGGGAGTTTTAAGCCTGTATCTTCGTCATACGGGTCAATTACAATTTCTGCTGAGTGGTCCTTTGAATTTGAAACCGAAATTTGAAAGCAGGATTGACCTGCCCAGTAAATCTTTGCCATATTTTATTATTTTATCACAATATATCGGTTATTGCAACCGCTTTTTTAAGAGAATTAGCAGGAAATCAGCGGCTCACATCTGCCGATTTTCCGCCAATCCTCAAAATGATATTTTATTCAGCAACATCTCAAAAAGAGCGCCGATTGTCTGCTGAGTTTCTGCACCGCTTTTACTGCTGGTGAATTTTTGCCATTGAGCAAAAATTTCCGGGTCATTAATGTCTCTCACAGCATTTTCCAATTTTAACCTGTCATCAAAACTGACCGAGCTTTCTCCCAATAAAACTTTTTCGGTAAGAAGCTTTGCAAAAGACAAATCTTTTTGGTTTATCTGCTGGGCAACAATGCTTTTTTGGACCTGGTCTAATTCTGACTTATACAAAAAACACTGGATTCCAAGATAAACATTCCCTGCAAGCAGAATCAGAATAAAAATTAATAATAAAACTTTCAATTTAGACATGCTATTTTATTTAATAATATTTAATTCATTGCGGCGAACAAAATAAGATAAAGCAACAACAATTGAAGCAAACACCAAAATCAGCATAATTATTATTGTAGCCATTAAGACCCTTTCAATGGTAAAAAGCCTGCCAAGCAGATTTTTAGGCTGCAATTCAATATTTTGGTGTATCCCGGAGCCCTCTTGCACCTGGAACGGGCTGCCTTCATAAGCAACATAATCAGGCGATTCAATTTTCAGCTTATAGGTTCCCGGCGGCACCAGGAAAGAATATTTTCCGGTTATATCCGTTGTCTGGGGATTTTGCTGTTGATAATCTTTGGCGGGCCAAAGTTCGTATTTTTTGGTGTCGGAATTAAGCCAATAAATAGATACGATTGCGTTTTCAATTCTAGTTTCCTTATTGTCCGCGGTTTTTTCATAAATATAGCCCTCCGGGTCGACCACTAAAATCATGGAAAGGCTTTCACTTAATTTATTATCTGCGGTTTTTTCCTTATATTGAACCACTGTTCTTATTTCATATTTCCCGTCAACAGCAGGAGCTGAAACTTGCGCAGTCCAAATTCCGCCAGAATTAGTATAATCAAATTGACTCAACACAATATCTTTCTGCGCAGTTGCTTCGGGCAAGCCGTTTGACGGGTTTGTATTTTTTATTAAATTTGTTGCGTCCAGCAACGAAGCTGACAAACCAGCGGAAAGTTTGCTTACCCAATTAAGAAACGACACCTGGGAATTGGCTGACTTGAAAATAATATATCCTTTTACGGTTTCAGCCGCGCTGTCCGGTTTTACAGTTAAGTACAATGGCTTGCCTTGTATGGTAGAAATGCTCTGTATGGGCTTATTCAAGTCAGAAACAGAAACTTTGATGTTAAAGCCAATGTTGTCTGCTCCGGTTTTGGCAAAAGTTATATTTGACGGGATTTTCTGCTTTTCTTCTTCGGTAAATTTAGAAAGAGCCAAACTGGCAGGCACTCCGGCCACTTCTGACAAAGACGGGAAACTAAGCTGCGCAACTTTTAATTTTTCAACATCTTCCGCTTTTGAAATGCCGACTTTTTCCAAAGTAGAAGCAAACTGAGGAAACTTAAATGCCAAGTTTTTTATTTCCTGCGGCAAAGGAAGCACATCAATTTTTGCAAATTGTTTTTGTGATATTATATTCCCGCCCTGAAACACTACCTGAGGCTCTTGTGGCACCGACTCGGAAAGCGGCGGGTAAGATATTTCGCCCGGTTTGGCGCCGGAAATATTGTAGTAAATGCTTGCTGAAACTATGTTTGAGGCAACTCCATATTGGGTGAAGAACTTCACATAAACTGTTTTCTGGCCCTGGCCGACTGAAAGGGTCCAAACCTTTGCCGGATAGAACGGCTCTTGGACTGCGTTGACAAAGCTAAGGTCATTTGAAATTGACATTCTGGCAACATTTGAGCCGGCTGAAAGAGCTAAAACAACATCTCTGGTTTTGGTGCTTGCAGCGCCATTGTTTATTGACACACTGA
>JAPLZD010000058.1 GCA_026395195.1 Candidatus Staskawiczbacteria bacterium | reverse complement strand
AATGAATCGTTAGATAAGGGGTGCGTTTGCAACGTTTGCTTGAATTACAAAAAAGATTATGTCTGTCATTTATTAAGAGCAGGGGAGATAACCGGAATGAAGCTTTTAACCTTTCACAATCTTTGGTATTTCAATACTTTTGTAGAAGAAATAAGAACTAAAATAAAAAACGGCGAAATATAATTTAAAGAGTTATCCACAGGCGTGGCTATTGACATGCTTTTTTGTTAGTAATAAAATGCAATAAGGAATTGATATTAATAAGTTAATCGACAAGTAAATTTATGGTAAATATAAAAAAAGAAAGGATGACAGCGCAGAAAAGCTTTGTTTTTAATTATTTGATGGGCGTTAAAACTCATCCAACAGCAGAAACAGTTTATAAAGAAGTTAAAAAAAAGCTTCCCAATATAAGCCAGGGTACTGTTTACAGGATTTTAAATAATTTTAAGGATAAGGGAAAAATTCAAGCAATTGATACAAAAGATATCGTGCATTTTGATGCGGATGTTTCTGACCATGCGCATTTTATTTGCGAAAAATGCGGAAAAGTTTATGATGTTTACGACGAATGCGCGCATTGCGGCGTTCTAAAAAATAGAAGAACAAAGGTCGGAAAAATTAATCATTATAAAATAAATTTTTATGGAGAATGTAGAAATTGCAAACGATAACGTTTGCCACGATTGCGGCAAAGAACTGGCAATCGACAATGAAGAGATCGAAAACGGAGTTTTCCTCGTATATGATGGGACACCCCTTGGGTCCGGTGAAAAAATAAACATTTTAAAATGCAACGAATGTTATGAGAAAAACGCCGCCCTAACCAATTTTAGAGAATGTGAGGTTTATTCAAGGGTAGTGGGGTACTTAAGGCCGGTAAGCCAGTGGCATAAAGGTAAAAAACAAGAATTCGGCGAGAGGCTGGAATTTAAGGGCCCAGAATCCTGCTGCTAACAAATAATTAAGTGTCCCTAATTAATATGAAAAGCACAAAATTTAGAAATATAAAATTAAAAAGATTATCCAAAGACGCCTTGCAGTGCGCTGTCTGCCACGCAAACTTTGATGTTTGGGTGGGAAACCAAAGGCTTAATGAAAACAGAGAAGAAAACCTGCGCAAGCATTTTCTGTCGTACTGCCCAACTTGCGCCAAAACAGACGAAAAAAATAAGTTATAATTTTATGGAAAAATATAATTTACCAAATTTGCCATACGGATATAAAGATTTAGAGCCGTATATTTCAGAAGAGATAATGGCGCTTCACCACGACAAGCACCACGCAACCTATGTAAACAATTTGAATACTGCCGCAGAAAAACACCCAGAACTTTTTGAGAAAAAACCCGAAGAGCTTTTGATGAATTTAAATGATGTGCCAGAAGATATTCGTATGGCAATAAAAAATAATGGAGGAGGCCACGTGAATCATTTATTGTTTTGGAGCACCATGGCAAAGGGGGGCGGAGGCAATCCAAAAGGCAAGCTAGCAGAAGAAATTGAAAAAACTTTTGGCAGTTTTGCCGAATTTCAACAGAAATTCAACGACGAAGGCGTAAAGCGTTTTGGATCTGGATGGGTTTGGCTGATAAAAACAAAAGACGGAAACCTGCAAATTATTTCTACGGCAAACCAGGACAGCCCCATAAGCGACGGCCATACCCCAATTTTATTAAACGATGTTTGGGAGCATGCTTATTATCTGCAATACAAAAATATGAGAGCAGATTACTTAAAGGCTTGGTGGAATGTTGTGAACTGGCTTGAAGCAGAAAAAAGATTTATAGAAGCATAAAATAATACAAAACCCCCCTTAAAGGGGTGGTTTTTTATTGCTTTTTGGCGCAAAAAAGATAGAATAACAGAATGAAAAAAGAGTTTTATGTGATTTGCGATAATATAAGGAGCTTGGAGAATATTGGTTCTATTTTTAGGACTTCTGATGCTTTGGGAGTTTCAAAAATTTATTTATGCGGAATATCAGGACGGCCGCCGAACCACAAAATATCTAAGACGGCACTGGGGGCTGAAAAAACAGTTCCTTTTGAGCATTGCCGGCAGACTGGCAGGTTGATTGATAAATTAAAAAGGGATAAAATAAATATAATAGCCTTGGAGCAAGCGAAATATGCAATTGATTATAGAAAGTTTAAGCCGAAGTTCCCCTTGGCCCTGATATTGGGAAATGAGGTAAAAGGGGTTTCTAAAAAAGTTTTGAAAAAATGCGATAAAATTATTTTTTTGCCCATGTTGGGGCAAAAAGAGTCGTTAAATGTTTCTGTGGCCTTCGGGGTCGTGGGTTACTACATTAAAAATTAAAAATTTTAAATATATGACAGCAAAAGAATTACAGATAATAAATTTTTTCCACTATTTGAATATCCACCCTTGGGTTGCTTTTGGAATTGCGGTTTTGGCGATTTGGACAATTATTTGGAAAGGAACTGCTTTGTGGAAAGCAGCGCGCAACAATCAGACAGCATGGTTTATTATTCTGCTGCTTGTCAACACAGTGGGAATCTTAGAAATAGTCTATATCTTCTTTTTCAGTAAAAAGAAAGATAGCGCTCCAAAATAATTTTTATAAAAAAAATTATGAAGATAGATATAAATAAAAGCTTACCAACTTCGGTGTCCTTGGCCATCATTGTTGTTTTTACCGCCCTTGCAGTTGCCCTAAACTGGTTTCTATGGAATTGGGCATATAAGAATCAGCCGCAGACAATAGAAACCTCGGCTAACGCCAGCAAATGCGCTGAGGGAATGTATTTTGATGGCGTAAAATGTATTGAAAAATAATGTTTAGAAAAAAATTAAATTTGCATAAGGGTTTTACAATTTTAGAGCTTATGGTGGTGCTCTCCATTATTGCTGTTTTGTTTGCGGTTGTTTTTGTTGACGTTGTCAAATATATAAATAAATCAAAGGATACCGCCATAAAAACAGATATGGCGCAACTGGCTTATGCGGCAGGGAATTATTATTCTGACCAGAGCAGTTTTTCCAATTTGTGCAGAAATAGCAGTGATTTTGTAAACGGCATTAACGCCATTAGCGATACGGGCAGTCCAAGGATTTCTTGCTGGGATAGCTCCGGATTGAGCGAAAAAACAAATGAGACTGTAGTCACTCCGCATATCTGGGGAGTTGGTGAAGATCAGACTTCAAACTGGTGCAAAACAGATGAATGGGTGATGGTTTCCACTCTGGTGAGCGAAGATGCAAAATGGTGTATCGACAGCACCGGAGTTAAGGAGGTTATACCGTTGACGACAAATCTGACCGAGTGTCATTGCCCGCCCCTGTAAATTTGACAAGGATTTTAATATTTGATAAGATAAACCCGATTATAATGTCGGGTTTTTTTTATAAAAATATTAAATTTAAAATATGAAATGTTCTTTGTGCGAAAATAAAAAAAGTGATGGCACACTCATAGAGGTCTTGTTATGTAAAAAGTGTTTTACAGAAAAAGCTAAAAAGTATTACTCAGAAAATAAAGCGGAATTTATAAAAAGAGCCGCATTATGGAAAAAAAATAATAAGGAAAAAGTCATTGAAGAAAGTAAGAGGTATAGAAAAAAATTAAAAATAAACGCCCTAAAGGCATACAGCAATAATGATGTAAAATGTGCTTGTTGTGGAGAACGAGAAATAGACTTTTTGTGTTTGGATCACGTAAATGACAATGGAGCAGAAGAAAGAAAAAATAATAAATATGGTTTGGCAGGAATTTTTAAATGGTTGAAAAAAAATAATTATCCAAAGAATGCCGGACTGCAAGTATTATGTTTCAATTGTAATATGAGCAAGCGCATAAATGGAGGAATTTGTATCCACAAATTAAAATGAAAAAAATATATTTAGACTACGCAGCTACCACTCCGGCAGATCCGCGCGTTGTAAAAGCAATGTTGCCGTTTTTGGCTGAAAAATTCGGCAACACAATGTCTTTGCACGCCTTGGGGCAGGAAGCAAAATTGGCTTTGGAAAACAGCAGGCAAATAATTGCCGATTTTATAAACGCAAAACCAAAAGAAATCATTTTTACAGGTTCGGCGACAGAAAGCAACAACACGGCTTTAAAGGGGATTGCTTTTGCCAATAAACAAAAAGGCAATCACATAATAATTTCTTCCATAGAGCACCCCTGCATAATGGAATCTGCTAAATGGTTAAAATTACAGGGGTTTGAAATTACTAAATTGCCGGTTGATAAATATGGTTTGGTAAATTCAGTTGATGTAAAAAAAGCGATTAAAAGCCATACAATTTTGGTTTCTGTCATGCATGCATCAAATGAAATTGGCACAATTGAGCCAATTGCAGAAATTGGGAAGATTTGCAAAGATGCCGGAGTTTATTTTCATACCGATGCTTCGCAATCGTTTGGAAAAATCCCAATTGATGTGAAAAAAATGAACATTGACTTGCTGACAGCCAGTTCGCATAAAATTTACGGGCCAAAGGGCGCAGGACTTTTATATATAGGAAATGGCGTTAAAATAGAACCGCTGTTGCATGGAGGGGGGCAGGAAAATGGAATGAGGTCTTCCACAATAAATTTAGCCTCAATTGTCGGTTTTGCAAAAGCTGTAGAAATTTACAAAAAAGGATTTAAAAAAGAAAATTCAAGACTGATAAAACTAAGAGACAAATTAATAAAATCAGTTTTGAAAATAAAAGGTTCACACTTAAATGGGCCACCCCTGCCTGCCGGCAGGCAGGCAAAAAATCGCCTGTCAAACAACGCAAATTTTTGGTTTGAATTTATTGAAGGAGAATCTTTGGTTATGCAATTGGACCTGCACGGAATTGAGTGTTCAACTGGGTCGGCTTGTTCTTCTGTTAAACTTGAGCCAAGTTATACTTTGCTGGCTTGCGGGTTAAAGCCGCAGGATGCCCACGGCAGCTTACGAATTTCTTTAGGCAGACAGACAACTGAAAAAGATATAAATTATCTGTTGAAAGTTTTACCAAAAATTATAAAGCAATTAAGATTAATGTCCCCATTTAAAAATGAAAAAAAATAATAATATTTGCGGAGGATTGTATACTCAAAAAGTTTTGGAAACTTTTAAAAATCCGCATAATTACGGAAAAATAAAAAACGCTGACGGCGTTGGAAAGGTGGGCAATATTGTATGCGGAGACGTAATGTGGCTTTATATTAAAGTTGAGAAAAATAAAAAAGGCGAAGAAATAATTAAAGACATAAAATTTGAAACTTTTGGCTGCGTGGCTGCAATTTCAACAAGTTCTACAATCACTGATTTAGCAAAAGGAAAAACAATTAGCCAAGCTTTAAAAATTGAAAAAAACGATGTCATTAAAAAATTGGGAGGCTTACCATTTATTAAATATCACTGCTCGGTTTTGGCTGTAGATGCTTTAATTGAAGCAGTTTATGATTATTTTTTGAAAAATAAAAAGAAAATTTCACAAGATTTGCAAAAAAAACATGAAAAAATTCAGAAAGAAAAAGAAATAATCGAAAAAAGATACGAAAAGTGGGCATAACGAAGCCTTGACAGGGCTCTATTTTTTTGCTAATATTATTTTAGGAATTACGGCAACAGTGCCGCAATTTTTTATTTTTCAGGAACCAGGATTTTGAAGGAGAGAATGGAATGATGTTAAAGAGGAGAGAGAAGTTAGAGGAGATGCTGGTTGACGCGCGGGTGAAGGCCGCCCGAATCAAAGGGCGCCGGCCCAAGGTGTATGTGAGGGGCGCAATTGCCATTATGAGCGACGACCCCCTAGATTTGAGGGCTATCAACGAAACGATAGCCCAAATAGAGGGTGGCGACTCTAGAGACGAGGCCATCGTCATTTTCTCCGGCAAGCTGGCAAAGGCCAGAAAGTTCAGCCAGGCTCGCGAAATGGTCAATGGAATCACGACGGACGGGATGTTCTGGCGAGCTGACGCCTGTTTGGCCATCTGGAATCACAGCGGAAATCCGCGCGACTTGGCAGAAGCAAAGAGGTATGCAGCTTCGACCCGTTCAGAGATTCATCGGAATGATCTGCTGGAGCACATAAAAGACCTTGAGGAGGAAGGTCCAAGGCCATCACAACCTCGCAAGCACAGCGTTGCTCAACAGGATTATTTCGCGGACATGCTTGACGCTTTGGACAAAATTGTCGAGCATGAAGAGGCTCATGACGCGGACGGCGCTTTTGAACGAGCTCGAATGTTTGCTGACTGGGCCAACATCCTCGCGGAGGAGTTGAGAAAGTAGTTCTTTTTAGGCCCGTTTAGGGCGTTTTCGTAGCCGAGAGCAAGGCATTCGTTTTGCTCTCGGTATTTTTTTTGCCTGCCTGCCGGTAGGCTGGCATTTTTACGAAAAAAGAAGTAGATTTAAAAAACATGAAAAGCAAAAAAGTAAAAATAGTTGTGGCAATGTCGGGAGGAGTTGACAGTTCGGTTTCGGCGGTCCTGTTAAAGCAGGCCGGTTTTGATGTTGTTGGAGTTTACATGCGCCAGTGGTCTCCGGAGATTTTGGGCAAGGAATGCATTTGGAAGCAAGACAGGCAGGATGCAATGCGAGTTTGCGCAAAACTTAACATTCCGTTTTTTACCTGGGACTTTTCAAAAGAATACAAAAAGCAGGTGGGAAAATATATGATTGATTCTTATAAAAAGGGAATTACACCCAACCCCGATGTTATGTGCAACAAGGTTATAAAATTCGGGTTATTTTATGATAAAGCCATGAAAAACGGGGCAGATTTTGTGGCAACTGGGCACTATGCAAGAACTTCGCTTGCCCCGCTAAGCGGGGCTCGCTTGCTTAAAGCTAAAGACCAGAATAAAGACCAGACGTATTTTTTGTATGAAATTAAAAAAAACCAGCTGTCAAAAATTATTTTTCCGGTTGGAAATTTAGAAAAGCCGGAAGTCAGAAAATTGGCGAAAAAATTCGGGTTGCAGAACGCAGCAAAAAAAGACAGTCAGGGAGTTTGTTTTATTGGCCAGTTTAATATGAAGGAATTTTTAAAAATGTATATAAAGCCTAAAATCGGCGCGATTGTTGATTTAAATGGAAATATTATCGGAGAGCACGACGGAGTTTTTTATTACACAATCGGCCAAAGGCACGGGTTAAACATCAAAAACGGGCAAGGCCCGTATTTTGTGATTAGAAAAGATTTGAAGAAGAATATAATTTATGTGGGAAGGGAAAAAAATTTGCAAACTAAAAAAGCGAAAATTGTAAATATAAACTGGATTGAAAAGCCAAAAAAGTTTCCAATTGTTTTAGATGTGCGCACAAGATACAGAGCTCCATTAAAAAAAGCAAAACTAAGCAAAAACGGAGATTTGGTTTTTCAAAAAGGGGAGCGCGCCATAACTTCCGGCCAATCGGCGGTATTTTATAAAGGCCAACAACTCCTCGGCGGCGGAATCATAAAGTAAAACCTTGTTAGCCCTTGACAGGGTTTTTTGTTGTGATAAGATGAACCTACCCCCCAGGTATGGGTGATAATAAAATTAACTAAATACTATGACAACAAATAATAAAGAAAAGGCGCTGATTGGTTTTAAAAAAGCGCACAGCTTGTTGGCTAAAATAATAGATATGACAGAAAATAATGTTTATTGCATGGATA
>JAPLZD010000001.1 GCA_026395195.1 Candidatus Staskawiczbacteria bacterium | reverse complement strand
TAATCTTTTGCCACCCGTTGTGGCTGTTGTGGTCACTCCTTTTCTCATTTCATTGTCAATTAAGGCGTCGACGGCTTCCTGCAACATTCTTTTTTCGTTTCTAACAATTACCGGCGGAGCCGAAATTTCTTGCAGATATTTTAATCTGTTATTTCTGTTTATGACTCTTCTGTATAAATCATTCAAATCAGAAGATGCATATCTTCCCCCGTCTAGTTGCACCATTGGACTTAAATCTGGGGGCAAAACAGGCAAAACATCCATAAACATCCACTCGGGCCTGACACCGGCTTTCAACATTCCCTGAAATAATTTTAGACGTCTTAAAACTTTTTTCCTCATTGCCGGCGGAGCTTCCTTGGCTTCCTCTGCAATTTGTTTTGTTTCTTTTTCCAAATCAATTTTTGCAAACAAATCTTTCACAACTTCAGCTCCGGTTCCCGCCTCAAAAACTTCTCCATATTTTATGGAAAGAGTCATATAGACAACTTCCGATAAAATCCTCAGCTCCTTAATGTCTAAAACTTCTTCCTTGGCTTTTTCTCGGGCAGACTTCAACTCATTTTTTGCGGCTTCTGTTTTTTCCTTTTTAACTTTTGCTTTGTATTCTGCCTCAATGGCATCTAAAATTCCGTCTCTTGCTTTTTCATTAACTTTGGTAATTATATAAGAAGAAAAATAAATTACTTTTTCCAGTTGCTGCGAACTTTTGTTTAAAACCAGGCCCATTCTTGAAGGAACTCCTCTTAAAAACCAAATATGCGAAACCGGAGCATTCAATTTTATATGCCCCATTCTTTCCCTTCTGACAGAAGACTTTGTCACTTCAACTCCGCACCTGTCGCAAACAACGCCTTTGTACCTTATTCTTTTATATTTTCCACAGGCGCACTCGTAATCTTTTTCCGGGCCAAAAATTCTTTCGTCAAAAAGCCCGTCCTTTTCAGGCTTTTGAGTTCGGTAATTAATGGTTTCGGGCTTGGTAACTTCGCCATGAGACCAGGACATGACATCCTCGGGCGAAGCAAGCTTTATTCTTATTGATTCTAAGTCTAATACTCGCATGTTAGTTTTGGTTATCTTTTAATTCGCGCGGTTTTTCCTTGACTTCGACTGCTAAGCCAAGGGATTTTAATTCGGCAACAAGCAAATTAAATGATGCCGGAATATTTGGATTCCTTATGGGCTCCCCCTTCAAAATTGCTTCATAGGTTGCCGCGCGTCCTTGCACGTCATCAGATTTGATTGTCAGCATTTCCTGCAAGGTATGAGCAACTCCATAGCCTTCCAAAGCCCAGACTTCCATTTCCCCAAATCTCTGGCCTCCAAATTGCGCCTTTCCGCCCAACGGCTGCTGAGTAATTAATGAATAGGGCCCAATTGACCTGGCGTGAACCTTGTCGTCAACCATGTGGATTAATTTCATCACATACATATATCCTACTGTAATTGGTTTTGGAAATGGCTGCCCTGTTTTTCCGTCATAAACAATTGTCTGGCCCGATTCTGGAAGACCGGCTTCCCTTAATTCGTTTTTTACGTCGTCTTTATTGGCTCCCAATAATGCGGGAGAAATTGCAATGTAATTTAATTTGTGGGCCGCCCAGCCAAGGTGAGTTTCCAAAATCTGTCCCAAATTCATACGAGACGGAACAGACAACGGAGACATCACCAAATCAATCGGAGTTCCGTCAGCTAAAAATGGCATTTCAGCCTCCGGCAAAATTTTTGAAACAACTCCTTTGTTTCCGTGCCTGCCCACCAGTTTGTCTCCAACTTTCACTTGTCTTGTTTCTGCAATTTCAACCTGAATTCTTTTAATTACTCCCGGCTCTAATTTGTGGCCAAGATCTCTTGAAAATATTTTTACATTAATAACTTTTCCTTTTTTCCCGTGTTCCATTCTTAAAGATGAGTCTTTAACATCTTTGGCTTTTTCTCCAAAAATCGC
>JAPLZD010000014.1 GCA_026395195.1 Candidatus Staskawiczbacteria bacterium | reverse complement strand
TTCCGGTTGTTCCGGTGTTTAATACAATAGGATTGGCAAATGTTCTGCCGTCGCCTTGAAGCGTGGCATTCGCGCTACCACTGGTGTCGCCAAGAGTTATTGCGCCTGTTCCAGAACCTCCGCCAGCAGAGGTGCTGGTTGTAAGCGAAACTATGCCTTTTTTGATGGTTAATCCGCCGGTGAAGGTGTTGGCGCCGGAGAGGGTAAGGGTGGTTGTGCCTGACATTGTCACAGTGCTCGTGCCCGAGATAATTCCGCCTATAGAATAACTTTTGCTGGTAGTAGTTACAGAGATTAACGCGCCAGCAGTAAAATTGCCGGTTAAGGTTGTTGTAGTGCCTGTATCATCAAAGAGCGCTGTGTCTCCGGAGCCAGGAACGCCGCCACCGCAACCGCTCCAGTTTGATGCTTGAGTAACGTCGCCAGTTGTGCCAACCCAGGTGCAGGTTGTGGCGTAATTGACAGTGGCCGAGCTTAATGAAGGGGTGTTTGCCCCGCTAGAAGTAAAGCTTATTTTGTAGTAAAAGTTGGCGCCAGACCAATTTAGTTTTCCTGTCCCCGATAAAAGTATTGTGTTTGTGCCGTCGGAAAGCGTGTCAGAGTGCGCGCCGTCGCAATTGTTTGAAGAATTGCACCAAGTTGAATTGTCCTGGCTGAATTGGGCTGTTGCTCCTGCTCCAGATGGAATGCTAATTGTGTAAGAAAAACTGTTTATTGCGTTTACAGTCAAACCCGAAAGAAGGTTGTTTGAAACCAAAGTTCCTGCTGGCTCGTATGTGGGCGCAGGCGCAGAACCGGCCGTGTAATCAACATTTGCGCCAAGCACTGTTGGAGTTGAAGCAGAATCTATATTTTGAAGCCAAATTCTATAATAAAAAGCATTGCCTGACCACGCAAGCGTAGACAAAGCGATTCTGCCTGTTGATGTATGGTCGCCGTCAGAAAGACTGTCCCAGCCGCCCGGCGTGCCCGATGAATTATACCAAGTTGCCTGCGTTTGGCTAAATTGAACCTGCAAAGTGGTATTTGCCGGAATGGTCACATTGTAGCCAAAATAATCAATGCTCGCCGCATATAAACCTACCAAAAGGTTATTTGAAACCAAAGTTCCCGACGGCTCGTAAGTTGCAGCCGGGTCAACAATCCAATCAATGTCAATAGAGACAATGCCTGGGTCGGCATGCGCCAAAGGAGCAAAAACAACCTGCGCCGGCAAAGCAAGAATTATAGCGGCAAAGGCAGAAATTATTAAAATTTTATTTTTCCCTCTTGACATTAATTTATAATTTACTTTACTTAAAGTGGTGCTTTTTTTTATTCATTATTTTCTCAAAATTATTTTGTTGTAATTAGACTCAGCCGAAAATTTTCCTCTAAGCCCCCCCCCCCCAATCCTTTTCATAAATGCTCCTTCTCAAATTAAAGCTGAAAGCGTGCCCGAAATGGCCGTAATAAGAATTCAGCATTGCTGAAACATTTTTTAAATCTATTGTTTCTATTATTTTTTGGTTTAAAAAATAAAGCTTGTTTTTCAATCTTTTAACCACGCTCTGCTTTGCCAAAACATAGCCGGGCTTTATAAAATATCCTAAAAACTCTATCCCTCTGCTTACGGAAAAAAGTTTTGTTTTACTTGAATTTAATTCCAAATCTAAATTGTTTTTTAGAAAAAGATTTATTTTGTTTCTAAAATATTTTAATTTTTCCGTGCTTTTATTTAACAATACTAAATCATCAACATACCGGACATAATATTTGCATTTAATATTCCTTTTCACAAACTGGTCTAATTTGTCCAAGTAAAGATTGGCGAAAAACTGCGAGGAATAATTTCCAATCGGAAGTCCTTTGTTAGCGGAAGCGCCGAATAAAGATTTTCTTTGGGGAATAAGTTTGAATAAAGCCGGCTGACTTTTGATAATATAATTTTCGGTTGGTTTATGAAAAATAATAACTTTTGCCAGCCATAATATCTCGTCTTTCCACTGGCGGGATTTGTTCTGTTTCAAAACTAATTTTTCGAAAAGCGAGTATAAAATATTGTGGTCAATAGCCATAAAAAATCCGGAAATATCCAATTTCAAATAAAATGCTTCTTTTTTATAGTTTTCTGTCGCTTTTTTCACAAAACTTTTTAATCTTTCCACCGCCAAATGCGTGCCCTTATTTTTCCTGCATGAAAAGGTGTCAAAAATAAGCTCTCTTTCTCCGCTTTTTTCTATTTCCCTTATTAAAATATGATGAACCACCCTGTCGCGGAAGCTGGCGGCGAATATCTCTCTCGGCGACGGATTTTTTACAACAAAGCATATTGACCTGCCGGGCTTGTATGTTTTTGTTTCCAGTTCTTTTTGAAGCATAAAAAGATTTCTTTCCAGATTATATTCAAACTTCAGGGCATTTATTGTCTTTCTTTTCGTCTTTCGGCAATCCAGATAAGCCCTGTATATTTTATTAAAAGTAAATATCTTTGTCATAAATTGGCGTGCTTTATTTTCCTAATTTCCTATTTTGCATCTCTTTCAAATAATTATTTTTAGAAACTACTGATTTCCCTAATCTTTTTTCTAACTTTTTCCGGGCGCCTCCGGCTATATTTCCGCCCGCGATGGCATCGCTTTTCAATTTTGGAACTCCCTGAGAGTTTTCGGTTCTGTGAATTTCAGTTGTTGAACGTTCTCCTAGCATAACAAAAATTAGTTCTAAATCATCCATATGGTCTCGCAAATTTTCGCGATTCAAATTTTTGTGTTTTTTATATTCGCCGGGAGTTATGCCAAAGGTTGCCTTTGAAATTTCAGCTGTTAATATCTCATAATCTTTTTGCTCTTTGGCTCCTCTATTTTTCCATTCATCGGTTAACTCTTCTCGGATAAAAATTCCCCGCATTCTCTTCTCAATCCAATCGTCTGAGTATCCTTTTAATTTATAAAGCATTCTGGTTCTCTTGGTTGCCAATTCAGGATTTTCTATTTCCTGCACTCTTTCATAACCAACTCTTGCC
>JAPLZD010000012.1 GCA_026395195.1 Candidatus Staskawiczbacteria bacterium | reverse complement strand
ACTTTAATTCTTTGATTGTCTGCGCTATTCTGTTTTTTGTGGCAACATCCTTTATCAAAGGATTTGCTTTTACGCTGGCACTGGGTATTTTAATTTCTTTGTTCTCGGCAATATTTATAACAAGAATATTCTTGATGGTTTTTATCGGCAAATGGGCCGAAAAAATCAAATGGATTCTGTAATTTTATGACTTTTAATTTTACAAAGTATTCATATGTCTACTATATAATTTCCGGGATTTTGGTTATTGCCACGATTGTCTGTTTGTTTATGTTTGGGTTGAAATTTGGCATTGAATTTGCCGGCGGAAGCAACATGCAAGTCCAGTTTGAAAAATCTCGGCCTTCAAACGAGCAAATCCAAGGCGCTTTAAAAAGTTTTAATTTGGGAGAAATTACAGTTCAGCCGACTGGGAATACCGGAGCCATTTTGCAGTTTAAGGGAGTTGATGAAGCAACACACCAGAAGATTTTAGCTGAATTAAGCAAATTAACCCCGGCAACTGAAAAAAGTTTTCAATACATCGGGCCTTCAATCGGGCAGGAGTTGAGGAATAAAACCGAGCTGGCAATTGTTTTAGCCTTGTTTGCCATTACTATATATATTGCTTTTGCTTTCAGAAAAGTTTCAAGGCCGGTTGCTTCGTGGAAATATGGCATTACTTCTCTGGTTGCGCTATTTCACGATGTTTTAATTCCAATTGGAGTGTTTTCAGTTTTGGGGCATTTGTATAATGTTGAAATTACCATTCCAATTGTGGCTGCTTTGCTGACAATTCTTGGATTTTCCGTGCACGATACAATTGTTATTTTTGACAGAATCAGGGAAAACATTTTGAGAAGAGGAATGGGGCAGTTTGAAGACACGGTGAATTGGAGCTTAAACCAGACATTGGGCAGATCGATTTCAACGGTTTTAACAGTGGAATTTGTATTGGTGTCGCTTTATTTTTTAGGGGGAGAAACTCTAAAGAACTTTGCCTTAACCTTGATAATCGGTATAACCTCGGGAGCTTATTCGTCAATTTTTATTGCCAGCCCATTGCTGGTCAGTTGGTACAAATGGAACTCCCGCCCTCGCTCTTGACAGGAGCTATTTAATATGGTAAACTTATATAATTAACGCATAATAATCAAAATGAACGCCAATTACAAGCAAGCATATCAAAGGTTTACTAAAAGCCTTTCGCCAAAAACGAGAGATATTTTTGATCGCAGATTTGGGGTAAAAACAGGATACCCAGAGACTTTGGAAGCCATTGGCAAGACTTTTGGCATTACCCGCGAAAGAGTCCGTCAAATTGAAGAGGCCGGTTTTAATGTTATAAGAAAAAATAATGGCCCGGCTTTGGATGCTGTTTATGCTGAGTTTGCAGATTACTTTGTAAAAAACGGCGGATTCAAAAAAGAGGAAAATATTTTAGAGGAACTGGGGGGTAAAAACCAGAAGCCCTATGTTTTGTTTTTGCTGACACTTGGCGCAGATAAATTTTCAAAAGTTTGCGAAAAAAAAGACTATCATTATTTTTGGTCAAATTTGCCCGAAGCCCAAGCAACAGTAAAATCAGGATTGGCCTCTTTGGTTTCCCAAATGCAGAAAATTGGCAAACCTATTGCCAAAAAAGATTTTCATTCAGCGGTTGCTTTGAAGGCGGGAATCCCAGAGGCGGCTTCATTTTCTTATTTGGAAGTTTCGAAAAACATACAGCCGAATAAAGAAGGGGAGTTGGGCCTGATATCATGGCCGGAAATTAAGCCAAGAGGAGTTAAAGACAAAGCGTTTTTAGTTTTTAAGAAACACGGAAAACCTTTGCACTTTACAAAAGTTGCAGAGTTAATAGACAGATTGGAATATAGCCTGCCAAACAAAAAAACTTATCCGCAAACAGTTCACAACGAATTGATTAAAGATGGCAGATTTGTTTTGGTGGGGCGTGGAACTTATGCTTTGTCAGAGTGGGGTTATGTGCCCGGAACCATCAAAGACATAATTATGAAGGTTATGAAAGATAAGAACCAGCCAACCCATAAAGATGAAATTGTAAAAGAAGTTTTGGCTCAAAGATTTGTCGCTAAAAACACAGTTTTAATGAACCTCAACAATAAAAAGTATTTTGAAAAAGATGCAAACGAAAAATACTTTTTAAGAAAAATTCAGACAGCATAATCGCAAAACAAAAAACCCGACCGAGAGGTATAGGGTTTTTTGTTGTCTTGCTTGCGTATTATTATAGAGGTATAATAATATAATCTAAAAAGAAAAAAATGGATCCATTTAGCGTAGGTTTTATGACTCTATTAGCATGCACAGCGATTTTTTATATCGTTCTGTTTTCGTTTATTTATTATTGGCATTTGGTTAAAATCAGTTTCGTTGTCGTTCCTACTGTTTTCGCCTTTGAATTTTTTGCCATGGGATTTTTTATAGTTTGTATTATTTCACTTGTTATTAATTATCTGCCCCAAGCAATTGGAGCAGCGGGATTTTAATTATGGCAGTAAAACTTCCACAATATTTATTTTGGTGGGAATGGGTGAAAAAAATGATTTGGGACCCTTTTTGGTGGCTGATTTTGTTTTTGATAATTTTGTGGGCGCCTTTTTTACGGGTTTGGTGGTGGGTATTTTTGCCAATAATGCTTGCTTTGCAGTTGAAAACTCTTTATTTGTGGTATTTAAATTGGGATTTTGACTATGCTAAAATGAAATGGGTTTTTTTGGAAATAACTCCGCCGAAAGAGGTTTTAATGCCATACAAGGCAATGGAAGACGTTTTTTCTGCTATTTGGCCGTTAATGGATGTGGGCAACTTTAGAGAAAGGTGGTGCGACGGCGAATTACCCTATGGACCATTTTGGTGCTCATGGGAAATTGCCAGCATTGTAGGCAAGATACATTTTTATATAAGATTTTTGCAACAGCACAGAGCTTCGATTGAATCCGCTCTTTTTGGACATTACCCCGACATAGAAATCCATGAAGTTCAGGATTATACAAAGTTAGTCCCACCAACAGTTCCCAATGAAGAGTGGGATATGTATGGCGAAGATTGGGATTTGGGTTTAGACGACGTCTACCCAATGAAAACTTATGAAAAGTTTTTTGAACCGCAAGGCGAAAGAATTACCGCAGAAGAAAAAAGAATGGACCCAATTCTTTCTTTGCTTGAGGCAATGTCAAAATTGGGCCGGGGCGAGCATTATTGGGTGCAGTTTATTACTATCCCTGTCGGAACCGATAACGACGAGCCAGATTTTTTAAAAGATGGAAAAAAGCTAGTCGAAAAAATAGCACTGCGGCCAGAAAAAAAAGAGCCCACTTTAATGGAAGATTTGGCTTACGTTGCCAGACAAGTTATTTCGGGGCCTGAAAAAGAAGGCTCTGGCGAAAGCGCAAAGTATTCCTGGGAATTGGATGAAGAAACAGGGGAGCGGCAAATTTCGCTGACCCCGGGCGAAAGGGAAATTATCACTGAAATTGACAACAAATTGAAAAAGCCAATTTTTAGGACGAGCATAAGGGGAGTTTATGTTGCAAAAAGAGAAAATTGGGTGGCGTCAAACAGAGTTATTACGCGTACCTACATGGGCCATTTTAATACCGCCAATTTAAACCATTGGAGATTCCAAGCCAAAACCAGGCCAAGGGTGCACTTTTTTATGAGAAAACGCAGAGTGTTTTTGAGAGCCAGGAAGATGTTTAGGATGGCTGTTTTAAGATTCCCGCCTTTATTTCCAGATAGAAAACAATTGTGCCCGCTTTTGAATTCTGAAGAATTGGCAACTCTATATCACTTCCCAATAAGAACCTCTGGAATGGTGGCGCCAACAATGACAAGTGTTGAATCAAAGAAAGGCGGTCCTCCGCCAAATTTGCCGATTGATGAATAATATAATAACATTTATTTATGCCAAAGGACTTAACTTATATTGCTAAAACAAACTTTCGCAATAGCAAACAAGTATTCGGAATTAAAAGAGCTGATCGGCGCCAGCACATGTATGTAATTGGAAAAACTGGAGTTGGTAAGACGGCTTTTTTAAAGAATATGGCCCTGCAGGATATCGAGAACGGGCAAGGGCTTGCTATTATTGACCCTCATGGAGAGTTTGTTGAAGAAGTTTTGGATAATATTCCTCCTCATAGAATTAATGATGTAGTCTATTTTAATCCAGCGGATATGGACCATCCCGTTAGTTTTAATATTATGGATGTGCCCGATCCAAAATATAAGCACTTAATTGCGTCGGGATTGATTGGTATTTTTACTAAAATTTGGGCAAACGTATGGTCAGCCCGCATGGAATACATTCTTGCCAATTGCATTTTGGCTTTGCTGGATACTCCGGGAACTACGCTCTTGGGCATACCAAGAATGCTGGTTGATAGAGATTACCGGCAAAAAATCATTAATAACCTCAAAGACCCGGTGGTAAAATCATTTTGGATTAACGAATATGAAGAGTGGGATCCGCGGTATCGCAATGAAGCTATTGCTCCCGTTCAAAATAAAGTTGGACAGTTTCTGAATGTTTCTTTTGTCAGGAATATTGTGGGACAGGCCAAGAACACAATTGATGTTGATGAAATAATGAATAACCAAAAAATTCTGCTGGTCAATGTTTCCAAGGGCAGAATTGGCGAAGATAATGCGGCCATCTTGGGAGCTATGATTATTACCAAAATACAGTTATCGGCCATGGAGCGCGTGCGAATTCCCGAAGATGAAAGAAAAGATTTTTATTTGTATGTTGATGAATTCCAAAATTTTGCCACAGACTCTTTCGTGAATATTTTGTCAGAGGCCCGCAAATACCGCTTAAATTTGATTATTGCCCATCAATATATAGGTCAGCTTATCACTGACACAAGCACTGCTGTCAGAGACGCTGTTTTTGGCAACGTGGGCACCATGCTTTCTTTTCGGGTGGGAGCAACCGACGCAGAAGCTTTAGAGCTAGAGTTCACCCCTGAATTTTTGCAGACCGATTTAATCCGCTTGGATAATTACAATATTTATATAAAACTTATGATAGACGGCATCACTTCCAGGCCCTTCTCCGCCACAACTATTGCCCCTGCTCCTGTTGTTAAAGACGATAAAAAGCGGGAACAAATAATTAAAATTTCCAGATCAAAGTATGCCCACCCAGTAAGGGCTGTTGAAGAAGAAATTAATCGTTGGGCGGGGAATATGGATGTTCCTGGCGGGCAAAGTTCTGCTGATATTTTTACCCCCCATAATTTTCCTAAAGTTTCAAATAAATCTAACGTTGCGCCACGGCCTTCTGATTCGACAAAGCTATACGATGCTATATGTTCTAACTGCGGGAAGGCAACAAAAGTTATTTTTCCTCCTACGGAGGGAAGGGCGGTTTATTGCAAATCGTGTTTAAAAAAAACGAAAGCCGGGGAAACCCGACAAAAGCCTGAAGGGCATTTTGACGGGCCCGCCACAAAACTGCCGCAGGCGAGTTTGGGCGGGAAATCGGGGGAGACCTCGGCTTTGGGAGATTTGGGCATAGAATTTAAGTCGTCAAAACCTTTTTCTTTGAATGAGGTAATGCAAAAAGGAGAGGTTGTGCCATTTAATCAGAGCAGAAAAGATAAAACAGCCCAGAGGGCACCTCGAAAACCAGTTGATCTTGAAGATTTAAGAAAAACCTTAGATCAAGCCCTCCAAAAACCCAAAGAAAATTCGCCATCTTCCTTTGAAGATACAAATAAATAGAAAGCAAAAATCGCTTGGAATCCAGGCGGTTTTTTGGTAGGATAAAAACATGAACCCCGTTAGAAGTTGCACAAAACAACTCTTGGCGGGAAAAACGACCAATAAACAGCAAATATGGAAACTTCTAACGGGGTGAATCAAGAAACGCGCCAGTGTCAAAATTGCAAACAGGACTTCGTAATCGAGCCCGAGGATTTTGATTTTTACGAAAAAATGAAGGTTCCTGCTCCAACTTTTTGCCCAGAGTGCAGGATTGTCCGGCGCATGACTTGGCGAAATGAGCGCACCCTATACCATAGAAAGTGTGATGCAACCCAAAAAGATATTATTACAATGTTTGCGCCCGAGCAACCCCTTGTTGTTTATGAAAGAGATTATTGGTGGTCTGACAAATGGGACCAGCTTGCATCTGGTCGAGATTACGACTTTTTAAAACCTTTTTTCCAACAATTTCGGGAATTGTTTGAAAAAGCTCCGCTTCCTAATCTTGCCAATTCCAACACAAGAAATTCTGAATACGGAAACCATAATGCTGATA
>JAPLZD010000049.1 GCA_026395195.1 Candidatus Staskawiczbacteria bacterium | reverse complement strand
AAATATGTATGCAATGTCGTCTGTTTGTTTGTCGCTATATCAAGATAAGCCAGTTGTTTTAAGCGATTGCCACCATAAAGAAACTGAACTTTTGGCTAAAAACATTATGACCGCTACTAATTTAACAAAAAAATTGAATGGTTCTGATTGGAAAAACGAATCCAATGCAAACTAATAAAATTATTAAAAACTTATGGTAGAAGACACAAAAGAAAATATAGGAAAGTGCATTTGCAAATCTTGTCCGTCAAAAAATCAATGTATGAATGACAGCGACAAAGATTTTTTATATTGCGCAAAAGGAAAAACGGAATGTGAAATGGTTAAAAAGGGTTGCATTTGCGGAGCTTGTCCCATACACGCCAAGTATAAGTTAAAAGATTATTACTACTGCACAAGTGGCAATGCAGAATAAAGAATGCTACAAAACATTACCTATTTTTTAATTTTCGGCAAACCCTTAATAATGTATTTAGGCATCATTACCTTATTGTCTTTTTTAATAACTGCCACATTGGGTGCAATGATTATAAGGGGGATAGGAAAAATTCCTTTCAAGTGGCATATGATTATGGCAATCATATCAATCGTATTAGCTGTTATTCACGGAGTATTAGGAATTTTATTATATTTTTAGAATAAAACTTGATATAACAGCGCTGGGAAAAAACAAAACACCCTTTTAAAAGGGTGTTTTGAGTTGTAATTTTACTCTTTTTCTTCTGGCATTTTTTTTATCATGTCTTTCATTTGTCCGATAAAATCCAATTCTGCTTTCAGTATTTTTTCCTTCTTTTCCAGTTTAGCCAGCTTGAACTCTTTTTTCATCGGTCCACGCATGTGATGGCCTCCGCATCCGCATCCTTCTTGTTCTCCTTGTTCTCCGTACATTGTATTTTGACGGTTGATTAGGCAATATTCTCTACTGCAGCCAACTTTTTCTTAAAAAAGAAATGAGGCCCCCTACGAGAAATCGCCAACCAACAGTCTTTATTATTTTTAAACGACCTTTTGCTAGCACTTAGTAATACGGAGAACGTAATATAATAGATTCTTTTTATTTATCCCCGTCTTTTAACTGAGGCGTCTGCCTTCCGGCAGGCAGGGATTTTTTGGTTGATTTTAGCCATATTTTTTGGTAGTATGGGATTATGAGCTTAAAGCAAATTTTTGGTTATATATTGCCCCAAAAGGGCTTTAACAAAGCGCTACGAATTTTAATTACAGTCAATACTGTGATGGTTTTTGTTATAGGCTTGCTGGCGCCCTTTTACGCAATTTTTGTGCAGAAAATAGGCGGGAATATTGCTTTTGCAGGTTTTTCATGGGCAGTATTTTCTATTGTAGCCGGAGTTTTAACCCTTCTGTTTGGCAAGTGGCAATTGAAAGTAAAACAGCAGGAATTATTATTGGCATTAGGATATTTAATCCGAGGATTGGTTTTTTTAAGCTATGCTTTCATGGGCAGTATCGCCCAGCTGATTTTTACTCAAGTCCTTTGGGGCGTTGGCGCTGCTCTTGGCACGCCGGCCTTTGACGCTGTATATAGCGCACACACCAGTAAAGAAGATTCTATTGTGCAGTGGGGGCAATGGGAAGGCATTGCTGCCATAGCTGCAGGTTTAGCTGCGCTTGTGGGCGGTATCTTAATTCAGGAGATAGGATACCCCATTGTTTTTATAGGAATGTCTTTTATATGTTTTCTGCTTGGAATATATATATGGAAGCTTCCCCGGGAAGTTTTATAAAAATAATCTCTCAATTTTAACCTAAAACAATGGATCAATTTTGGTCAATTATTATAGGAGCATTAGTTTTAACCAGCATAATAGTGCTTGGTTTTACTGTTTTTCAGGTACACGAACAGCAAGTATCATTGCTTGCTGATTTAAAATATAGAACACAAATTCTTTCAGAAAGTTTTAAGGAATCAATAGAACCCATATATATTGCAAAATCCATTGAATCCTTGCAGAAAATTTTAGACAAATTTACTGACAAGCAAAGATTAATGGGTTTGGCGGTATATGACAATAAGGGCAATGTTGTGGCTTCCTCAGCCGGCTTATCGGAAGAAATAGTTAATAATGCCAAGCCGACTCCGGTTATGGATGCAGACAGCGCATCAGGAAATTTTGCAACCATAGAAAACAGCAAAATTTACGAATTTATTAACCCAATGCACCAAGATGACGCAGTTATTGGGGCAATTATGGTTGTGCAGAACGCTGATTATATAGGATCAGACCTGACCAATATTTGGACAACAAATCTTTTACGTTTATTCTTACAGGTGTTGATTTTTGCTATAGCCGCAGTCTTTGTTTTAAGGTGGTTGATCTTCAGGCCAATTTTAAAAATGATTAAATCTATAAAAGCAATTCGTTCTGGCAACATAGAACAGGGGATGGCCGGCTTTGAAAAACATTCCTTTTTCAAACCGTTAGCTGAAGAAATTTCCAAAATATCAGATAGTTTGTCGAAAGCCAGATTGGCTGCTGCAGAAGAGGCAAGATTGAGAATGGAAAAATTGGATACTCCATGGACAGCGGAAAGATTAAAGGAATTTGTAAAAACTTATTTAAAAGGCAGAAAAATTTTTGCAGTTTCTAATCGCGAGCCGTATGTGCACAGCCATATAAAAAATGAAATTATATGCTCTGTTCCGGCCAGCGGCATGGTTACGGCTGTTGAGCCGGTTATGGAATCGTGCGGCGGAGTTTGGCTGGCCCAGGCAACGGGCGATGCAGACAAAGAAACAGCCGATGCAAACGGCAAAATACAGGTTCCGCCGGATGACCCGAAATATACCCTAAAGAGAATTTGGATTTCAGAAAAAGAAAGAAAAGGATTTTATGCCGGTTTTTCCAATGAGGCTCTTTGGCCCTTGTGCCACAACGTGCACAATCGCCCGATTTTTAGGAAAGAGGATTGGCAGGAATATCGCAGAGTAAACGGAAAATTTGCGCAGAACTTATTGCAGGAAATTGAGAAAGTAGAAAAACCTCTGGTTTTGGTGCAGGATTTTCATTTTGCTATTTTGCCCCAGATGATAAAAAAGAGCCGGCCCGATGCAAAAATAGGGTTATTTTGGCACGTTCCGTGGCCAAGCCCGGAAGTTTTTAATATTTGCCCGCAACACAAGGAGATACTTGAAGGCATGTTGGGGGCAGATATTATTGGTTTTCATACTCAGCAATACTGCAATAATTTCATGGAAACAGTCGGCAAGGAAATTGAGTCGATAGTGGATTTGGAGCAGTTTTCAATTACATTTAAGGGCCACGTAACCCATATAAGGCCGTTTCCCATAAGTGTAGCTTTTGCATCGGGCGAAGATAAAAAATCAGAAATAAAAAAAGGAAAAGAATTTCTGGAAAAATTCGGAGTGAAAACTGAATATATCGGATTGGGAGTAGACAGACTAGATTATACAAAAGGTATTTTAGAAAGGCTTAAAGGCGTTGAGTTTTTCCTTGAATTGTATCCGGCATACAAAGAAAAGTTTACATTTTTACAGATAGCGCCCATAAGCAGAGAGGAAGTGGAAAAATACCGCCAGTTTAATGAGGAAGTTACAGCTCAGACCGAAAGGATTAATGAAAAATTTCAGAAAAACGGCTGGAAACCGATAATTTTGGTTAAAGAACATCTAAGCCACGAGGAATTAAATTTATTATATCGCCAGGCAGATTTTTGCTTGGTTACACCTCTGCATGACGGCATGAATTTGGTGTCTAAAGAGTTTGTTGCGGCCAGAAATGATGAATCGGGAGTTCTTATTTTAAGCCAATTTGCAGGAGCTTCAAAAGAACTGAAAGGAGCTATTATAATTAATCCTTATTCGGCGGAACAAACTGCCTCATCTATATCGGAAGCCTTAAATATGCCCTCAACTCAACAGCACTCTCGAATGAAAAAAATGCGCCAGGCACTAAAAAATTACAACGTGTACAGATGGTCGGCCGAGTTTATGAAGGCTGTGGCCAGCCTGGACTAATTTATGAAATATTTTTTTAATTGCTTGCCGGAAATAAAGAAAAAAATGCGGGAAGGAAAAAATTGTATATTAATGTTTGATTTTGACGGAACACTATCTAAAATAGCCAAAACCCCTAAAGACGCTTATTTAAAAAAATCTACAAGAGATTTACTAAAAAAATTAAGCAAAGATTTCTATATTGCTGTAATCAGCGGACGAGCTCTTTTTGATGTTAAGTCTAAAGTCGGGCTGCCAAACTTAATTTATGCAGGAAACCATGGATTTGAGTGGCAAATTGGCGCAAAAAAGCAATCTGCTAAAATCAGCCCCGGCATAAGGAAAAAATTATTATCAACTAAAAAAAATTTAAGAAAACTAATTGCACATTACCCCGGAGCATTTTTAGAAGACAAATTGTCAACGCTGTCTGTACATTTCCGCCTGCTTGATAAGAAAAACAGCAGAAGCTTAATTCAGAAAATTATTTCTGTTTTGCGCAAAGAAAAGTCGCTGCGCGCGATTAAGGGGAAAAAGGTTATAGAAATACGCCCCAAAATTAATTGGAATAAGGGAACATTCGTAAAATTTTTAGTAAAATATTTAGAAAAGAAAAATCATTGCCATTTTGCCACTTTTTATGTAGGGGATGATAAAACAGACGAAGATGCTTTTAAGGCTTTGCGAAAAGGCATAACCGTGCGCGTGGGTAAAAAAAAGCAAAGCTCGGCGGATTATTTTGTAAAGGCAAGTGAAATAAATAAACTTCTATTGCAGCTTGTCAGAGAATAAAGATGTGGAAAAAAATAGAAAACAAAATTTAACTCAGGACGAATCGCGCGATATTTTTTGCGTAGTTGGCAATACTCCCTTAATAAAAATTGAAAACATATATGCCAAGCTTGAAACAACCAACCCCACCGGAAGCGTTAAGGACAGAATGGCTTGTTATATGCTGGCAAAAGCAGAAAAAAGAGGCGAATTAAAGACGGGCAGCGAAATAATTGAAATAACTTCCGGAAATACCGGAATCTCTTTTGCTATGGCGTCTGCGCTTAGAGGTTATAAATTCACTGCAATAATGCCCGAATCAATGAGCATAGAAAGGCGAAAAATGATTCAAGCGTTCGGAGGTAAAATTATTTTGACTCCGGCAAAGGAAGATATGGCCGGCGCTATGAAAAAATATAAAGAAGTAATAAGCAAAAATAAAAAAGCCTGGTTACCCAGGCAATTTGAAAATCCAGATAATTTTGAAGCCCACAGAAAAGGTTTGGGGCAGGAGATTATAAAGCAGATGGGCTTTAATAGGAGTAGCTCTGGCGTTGAGAGAGAAAAATCCAAACGTAAAAATTGTAGTTGTTGAGCCGGCAGAATCAGCGGTGTTGTCCGGCAAAAAGCCGGGTTCACATAAAATCCAGGGGATAGGTGAAGGATTTGTGCCTAAAATATTAGAAGATAATATTGACCTGATTGATGAAATTATCGCTGTAAAAAGCCAGGATGCCATAAATAAAATGAATGAATTGGCTTGCAGAAACGGAGTTTTGGTGGGCATAAGCTCGGGAGCAAATATGCTTGCAGCATTAAAATTTAGCAAAAAATATAAGAATGTAGTTACAATTTTTCCCGATAGAGGAGAAAGATATTTAAGCAAATAATTTTTTAAATTTATCTTCTGCGGGAGTAGCGATTACGATTTCTGTTGTTTTGAGGGCTGTAATTATTCGTTGGAGCAGCTGCTACATGCAAGCCTTCGGGCAATTTTATAATCGGTAAATAAAGATTGGTTAATCTTTCAATTTCCCTAATTTTTGATCCTTGGTCGGGCATAGCAAAAGAAATAGCTTTGCCGGACATTCCGGCCCTGCCGGTCCTGCCAATTCTGTGCACATAATCTTCGGGATTTTCAGGAAGGTCGTAGTTTATAACCAGCTCAATGCCCTTAACATCAATTCCCCTGGACGCTATGTCTGTTGCCACCATTACGCGGTATTTGCCAAATTTGAAGCCTTCCATGGCTTCTTTTCTTTGGTTTAAAGATCTGTTTGAGTGAATTTCAGTGGCTAAAACGCCGGCATTTCTTAGGTCTCTGCAAATTTTTCCTGCGCTGTGCTTGGCTCTTATAAAGACCAAAACGCTTCCTTTGTATTCTGCAAGTAAATTTTTTAAGAGAGACATTTTTTGATTTTTTGGGACAACAAAAAGTTCGTGTTCAACATTTTCTGCGGGGGTTCCTTGTTTTACTATTTCAATTCTAACCGGCAACTTCATGTGGCCAGAAGCAATTTTTGCGATGTTGTCCGGCATTGTTGCAGAAAAAAGCATTGTCTGGCGATTCGTAGGAACCGACTGGAGAATTTTCTTAATTTGCGGGGCAAACCCCATATCAAACATTCTGTCAGCTTCATCTAAAACCAAAATGTTAACGCCATGCAAATGCAAGGCGCGTTGCAAAATAAGGTCATTAATTCTTCCCGGTGTTCCAATTACAATGTGCGGATTGGCGCGAAGCGCGTTTATTTGCACATAGGTGGAAGCGCCGCCGATTAGCACCGCGGTTTTTAAGCCAAATTCTTTGCCTATTTTTGTTAAAGCTTCGTCAACTTGTATAGCAAGCTCGCGGGTTGGCAAAACAATCAGGCCCTTGCCGGTTTTAGATTGTAAAATTCTTTGAATCATTGGAACTCCAAAAGCCAGGGTTTTGCCGGTGCCAGTTTGGGCAATTCCAATTACATCTTTTCCTTCTATGGTTATAGGAATTGTTTTGTGCTGGATTGGAGTGGGGGATTTAAATCCCATATTAGTGAGCTTTTCCAATAATTTTGGAGCTATGCCAAGCCCGCCGAAATTTAGTTCATTATTAATCATATATATAATTATATAATAAGATTATTAAAATGTCAATTAAAATAGCCGGCTTTTTTCTGGCATTTGACCAAAGGCACTTTTTATTATATAATAATGTTTTAGCATAAAAAATTAAATGTCTACAAATATAAGAAATATTGCTATTATTGCCCACGTTGACCACGGGAAAACCACACTGGTGGATGCGCTTTTAAGGCAGTCAAAAACCCACTTGAATAAAGATGTTATAAACCAGGAAATGATTATGGACAGCAATGAATTGGAAAGAGAAAGAGGGATTACCATTTTTTCGAAAAATGCTTCTGTGCAATATGGAGAAATAAAAATAAACATTATTGATACTCCGGGACACGCTGACTTTGGCGGAGAAGTGGAAAGAGTTTTGAACATGGCAGACGGCTGCTTGCTTTTAATTGACGCCAAAGAAGGTCCAATGCCCCAAACAAGATTTGTTTTGAAAAAAGCTTTGGAAATGGGCCATAAAATTATTGTGGTTGTAAACAAAATAGACAAAAAAGATGCCCGGCCGAAATTTGCCTTAGAGGCAACCTATGAATTATTTTTAGAATTGGGAGCCGGCGATCATAGTTTAGATTTTCCTGTAATTTACGCCTGTGGCAGAGATGGAAAAGCGGGTCTTGACCCCGATTTATCAAAAATGGAAAATATTAATCCAATTTTTGACGCAATTGTAAAACACATTCCTTCTCCAATTGCAGACCCGACAAAACCCTTACAAATGCTGGTGACCTCGTTGATTGCCGATGACTTTAAGGGAAGAATTGCAATTGGCAGAGTTTACAACGGAACAGTAAAAGCAGGTCAGGAAATAACTCATATCAACAGGCAAGGCGTTCAGAAAAAATACAAAATAATTTCTTTAATGACATTTTTGGGGTTGAATAGAGTTGAAGCAGAAGAAATAAAAGCCGGGGATATTTGCGCTATTGCTGGGATTCCTGAAGTAACAATTGGAGAAACAATTGCCGACCCTGAAAGTCCGGAAGCCTTGCCATTGATTAACATTGAGGAGCCGACCATAAAAATGACCTTTATGGTAAACAGCTCGCCGTTTGCAGGAAAAGAGGGGGAGTTTTCAACAACAATGCAAATTAGAAAAAGATTATTTAAAGAGCTGGAAACGGATGTTTCTTTGAGGGTTGTAGAAGACGATAAAAATAATTGGATTGTTTCAGGACGCGGAGAATTACATTTGGCAATTTTAATTGAGAGATTGCGCCGGGAGGGTTTTGAGCTTCAGGTTTCGCGTCCGCAGGTAATTGACAGGGAAATAAAAGGAAAAAAGATGACTCCGTACGAAAAAATATTTATTGAGGTTCCAGAAAAATATCAGGGAGTTGTTATGCAGAAAATGGGCGAACGAAAAGGAGAGCTGAAAGAAATGCGGATAAACGGCGAAATAATTTTGCTTGAATTTATAATTCCAACACGCGGATTATTCGGGTATAGAAACGAATTTTTAACCGATACAAAGGGTCTTGGAATAATGAATACTATTTTTTTCCAATATATGAGCGACCCCGGAAATTGGCGAGATCGAGACCATGGATCTTTGGTTTCCACTGACACCGGCCCCACAAACATGTATGGACTTCGAAACGTGCAAGACAGGGGGGAATTATTTTTTTCTCCGGGGGCGGAAGTTTACGAAGGCCAGGTTGTGGGACAAAACTCAAGGCCAAATGATATAAGAGTAAATGTCTGCAAAGAAAAAGCACTTTCTAATATGCGGTCAAAAGGAGAAGGAAATACGGAACATTTCAATGTTCCGCGAACAATGGGGCTGGAAGATGCGTTAGAATATATTGGCGACGATGAACTTGTGGAAGTAACGCCCAAAAACATTCGCATAAGGAAAATGCACTTAAAAGAAGTTGATTCCAAGAGGGCGGAAAGGGAAGCGCTTGGGGTTAAGTTTGATTATTGACATAGGGGTAATCTTATGTTAAGATTAGATTAACTTGTAGTTAATTAAGAAACGGGGTCGGGTTTTTTAGCAAGGGTAAATAAAAAAAATTATATACACATGACAGGTACAATCAAAAATCTTACAGAGAAAGGATTTGGATTTATTGCTCGCGAAGGCGAAGCAAAAGATCTTTTCTTTCACTCTAACGATTTAAATGGAGTATCATTCAGCGAATTAAAAGTTGGTGATGCAGTTACTTTCGATGTTGAGGAAGGCCCAAAGGGTCCGGCGGCAAAAAACGTAACAAAAGCTTAATTGCCCATTTAAAAACACCGCCTTGCCGGCGGTGTTTTTTTGTGGTATCATTAAGCATGTTAACAAAAGCGCAATTTTTAATAGAACACAATAAGTTATCTCCTCCACACCTTAGGGCGACTACAGCGTTGCTTACCCGTTTTCAGGAAGAAAAAAAACCCCAGCTGAAAGATAACTCCTGGTCCATAGAAAAAATGAGGATTCCGTTTATATCGTGGCTTTTAGCGTTTGCTCCGGATGAAAAGAAGGAAAAAAAATCCGCCAAAAAAGAAGAATCAAGATTTAGAAACTATCCCGAAACTAAATTTTCATAAAATAAAAGCAGTGAATTAGAATAATGTATTGGCAGGTAATTATATTTTCTATAGCCACATTTGTGTCCACCTTCTTGGGCGGACTTTTTGCAATAAAATTTAAAAACAGAATTCATCAGGTTATGGCTTTTGCCGCCGGAGTTTTGCTGGGCGTGGTGGCTTTTGATATTTTGCCGGAAATTATCAACCAGATAAAAGAATATAACTTCAGTTCGATTAATGCAATGGTTGCCCTGGTTGCCGGATTTTTAGTTTTTCACATTTTGGAAAAAAGCATTTTAATATACCATTGCCACAATGAAGAATGCGCTCAGCACAAACATCCGCACATTGGCGCTGCCGCCGCACTTGCTTTAGTAGGCCATAGCTTTTTAGACGGCGTGGGAATTGGGCTTGGGTTTAAAATAAATGCTTTGGTTGGGGTTTTCGTTGCAATAGCTGTGATTTCCCACGACTTTACCGACGGCATGAATACTGTAACTTTGATGCTGTCGCATAAGAATACCGACCGCCGCGCGAAAGAATTTTTGTTTTTGGATTCTTTAGCTCCCGTGCTTGGAGCTGTTTCAACCCTGTTTTTTAATATCCCGCCTTATTTTTTATTTTTGTATCTTGGATTTTTTGCCGGATTTCTGTTATATATAGGAGCTTCCGATATTTTGCCAGAGGCGCACTCAAAAAAGAGCTCATATGGAATGATGGCGCTTACAATTCTTGGCTCTTTGCTGATTTTTATTATTACCAGATTTATTTAATTTAAAAATAAACAAAAACCCCCTGAGCTTGTCGAAGGGGGTTTTTGTTTTGTATAAACTTTGATTATGACAAATGTTTCGAAACTAGCTTTGTCATTTCAAACATGTTTACCACGCCCTTTCCGCCGAAAACTGCTTTCAATTTGGCGTCAGCGACGATGTTTCTTTTATTCTTAGGATCCTGCAAGTTATTTTTTTTGATGTACACCCAAAGTTTTTTTACAACTTCAGATCTTGGCATAGGTCCCGAACCCACAACTTCTTCTAAATCAGCTGTGAGCTTTAGCGGCTTCATAAAAGCCGAATTTGATTTTCCTGGCATTATGATGTTTGTTTAATATTATTTCTATATGTATATTAGCATACTTTTTAGCTTAAAGCAACAGGGGTGTTTTTTCGTCAATATTTTTGCTATTATATATAAATAATATCCAATGGTATGATTTTATCCTGGCTTTTAGTTATTATTTTAGCCTATCTCTTTTTCAGCCTGGCTTATTTGGGCGACAAGCTGGTTTTGGCCGGTCCGCCAAAAGCAATATCCTATACCTTTTACGTGGGTATGATGAATGCTTTTGCGCTTTTGTTGTTGCCGTTTACAAGGCTTACTTTGCCCAGTAACTTGTTTGGATGGGTAATAGCCGATGCAATTGTTTTTGTTTTAGGATTATATTTCATGTTTTCTGCGGTGGAGAAATTTGAAGTGTCAAAAGTAATGACAACCGTAGGAGCCGTACAGCCGATTTTTGTATTTATTTTAGCTTGGCTTTTTTGGGGCCCGCAGGTACTTGAAAAAGCTGATGTTTTGGCGTTTTCGATGCTGCTTTTGGGAAGCATTTTAATTTCCATGGAAAAAGAATTTAAATCTTCTCTCGGTTATATAAAAATGACCTTAATAGCTGCTTTGATGTTTTCTTTTGATTACATTTTTTCTAAGGTGGTATATCTGTCGGTTCCATTTTTGGCGGGGCTGTTTTGGATGAAGTTTCTTGTTTTTATTTTTGTTCTGCCATTGCTTTTATTTAAAAAAAACCGCAGGGATATTTTCAACAAGCAAAATATAATGGGCAAAAAAACTAAAGGCCTTTTTGTTTTTGCTCAATCTGCGGGCGGGATTGCTAATATTTTGCAGGCCTTTGCCATATCTTTAGCCCCGGTGGCTGTTTTGCCGATTGTTAATTCTTTGCGAGGGGTTCAATACATTTTCTTATTTTTGATAACTTTATTTATTTCGGCATTTTTCCCGAAAATTTTGAAAGAAGAAATTTCGAGTTCGATAATTATTCGTAAGATTGTTTCAATTATTTTGATTGTAGCTGGCCTGGCGATTCTAATTGCGTATTAATAAACAAAAAAATAAGCGGCTTGTCCATTTTGGGCAGGCCGCTTTTATCAGGACGGGCACCTGATGCGTTCTAAGTTGGAGACCTCTTCGGTGATTAGGTCTACCAATCTGACGTCCCTGTCGCGTTCTTCTGGTTCGATTGGCGCGTGGCCTTCTGGTACTTCCCCCCTTCTCTCTTCTGGTATCTTTTGCACGCGCCACACAGTCTCGTTAGGATCATCGCGCCGTACCACGCGGTCGCCGGCACCGACCTCGTACTGGCCTTGGCGCCACCAGCCACATTCCTTTTTAGAATTTGGCATGGCTAGGTCTCCTTTTCTTCTTTCCCGGCCGGCCGTATGGGAAAAATGGGCTTTTCCCACTAACAATCCTTATTTGGCCATTGCCTTCCTGTTCCCAAATTCTTATTGCAAAGCCCAGTTCTTCCCAGTTGTGTCGCGAGCTCCAGATTGAGAACGCTTTAGTGGACGAGCATCTCCACATGTCGCGCCTCACGCCGTCCTTGCACAGGACGCTTTGTTGGGCGTCTTCCTCGTCGATATTGCTTGCCAAAACTCTGTTTGTATAAGCAACATCGCCCCTAGCCTCGATGTAGCAGATGAACTTACGTTCGCGTTCCTTTGCCATTTTTGGCCCCTTTTTGTTTTCAAGGTCGAGGATTAACGGGTAAATCGATACTCTTATAATATCTTTTTTACCCTTAAATGTCAATAGGTAAATTTGCTCAAATTATCCACATTTTAGGTGTTGCTTTTGCCTTTAAAATAGTGTAAAATAGAAGAATATATACCATACAAAGTATGCCTAAAAATATCGTAATAAACGACCCGAATGAGGGTGTTTTAATTGAAGAATTAGAGAAAAGAACCGACATAAAAGCTGAAAGAATCAAGCGGCTTTTGGCTCTTCCCGATTTAACAAAAAAGGAAAACTCTCCTGTAAAAATTTTAGTTGACCGCATTGTAAGCTTGCCAAGATTTGCTGATTTTGATTTGGTGCAGATCCCCAAAATAACTACAGTTGAAAAAGAATTTGACCGACTTAATTCGCCCAAAGACCATCCAACGCGCAAAGAAACAGATACTTTCTTTTTGGACGACACTAATCATTTACGAACCCAAATGACAGTGATGTGGCCCTATTACTTAAAGAATCCGGAAGTTTTAGAAAAATTAGAAAAAGATGGCGAAGTAAAAGCTTTGTCAACAGGAATTGTTTTTAGAAAAGATGAAATAGACAGAAAGCATTTTCCTGCATTTCACCAAATTGATGGCTTGCTGATTTGCAAAAAAGATAAAAAAATTATCACTCTTGATGATTTAAAAGAAGTGGAAACCGAAATGACAAAAATTATTTTCGGCGACGATGTTGAATTCAGATTTTTAGTTGATTCTTTTCCATTTACCGACCCCTCGGTTCAAATTGAAATTATGTCCAATGGCGACTGGATGGAAGTTGTTGGGTCGGGGTTGGTGCACTCACAAGTTCTAAAAAATTTGGGAATTGACCCGGAAGTTTATAATGGCTGGGCGTTTGGGTTTGGAATAGAAAGACTGGCAATGATAAAAATGGGAATTCCGGATATCAGAATTTTGTGGTCAAACGACCCAAGAATTACCAGCCAATTTAAAGACATAAACTCAAAATATAAAGAAGTCAGCAAATATCCTGAAACTTCGCGCGACATCTCTTTCATAATTGATAAAAGTATAAACTTAAATAATTATTACGAAATTGTGCGCGACTTTGCAGAAAACTTAATTGAAGAAGTAAAACTTATTGACGAGTTTGAAGACGACACAAAATTCGGCAAAGACAAAAAATCCTACACATTCCGCATTGTTTATCGCTCACCCGAAAGAACTTTAACCAGCGAAGAAATTAATGTTATTCAAGAAGAAATCCGTGAAAAAACAAAAACCGACCTAAACGCAATCTTAAGATAAATTAAATTTTTAATAAAACACTATGAAGCTAGGTATAAAAGAAGTTGGCGAAGAAAAATCAGAAAAAAAGCCGGTGCCGAAACCTCCGGTGAAAAAAGTTGAGAAACCGAAAGCAGTAAAGCCTGCTGTTGTTAAGGCTGAAAGAAAAACGGAAGTGAAAAAAGAAAAGCCGGTGAAAGAGGAAAAACCAGTCAAAGAAGAAAAGCCAAAAGCTTCGCCAATTGAAGAAATAAAACAATCCGTGGCCGAGCAAATTGCCGCTAAAAAAGGCAAAGCCAGAAAAGAAGGGGAGTACACCGCCAAAGATATTTATGTGTTAAAAGGATTAGAGCCGGTAAGAATGAGGCCGGGAATGTATATTGGAGGCACTGGTTTGGACGGCTTGCATCATTTAGTCTGGGAGGTTTTGGACAATTGTTTGGACGAAGCAATGGCCGGATACGCCAAAAATATAGAAATTGTTTTGTTGCCAGGCAATAGAGTAAAAGTTTCCGACGACGGAAGGGGAATTCCGGTTGAAAAACATCCCGACACAGGCAAGTCAACTTTAGAAACCGTTTTGACAACTTTGCACGCCGGAGGAAAATTCGGCGGAGAAGCTTACAAGGTTTCCGGAGGTTTGCACGGAGTAGGTATTTCAGTTGTTTGCGCGCTTTCAACGTATATGATGTCAGAAGTGCACAGAGATGGCGGAATTTACCAGCAAGAATATTTCAGGGGCAAGCCAAAAGCAGCAGTCAAAAAGGTGGGAGAAGCAAAAGACACAGGAACCACGCAGACCTTTGAGGCAGACCCGGAAATATTTTCTGAAATAAAGTATGATCCAAAAAGAATTTTAAATCATTTGCGCCAGCAGGCATATTTGACAAAAGGCGTGCGAATTACGTTCCGTGATGAAAGGGAAAAAGGCAAAGAATCAAGTTACGTATTTTATTTTGAGGGAGGCATTGGTTCTTATATAAAATATTTGGTTTCAGGAAATACCCCAAGGCATCCTAATATTTTTTCATCTTCTTCTGAAAAAGATGGAATTTTAGTTGAGACTGCTTTTCAATATACTCAGGAAATGGAATGCACCGAAGAATCTTTTGCAAATAATATCTATACAATTGACGGCGGAACGCATGTTTCAGGATTCAGAACTGCTCTGACAAGATGCTTGAATGATTACGCCAGGCGAGAAGGATTTTTAAAAGAAAAAGACGAGAACTTTACAGGCGATGACGTGCGGGAAGGATTGACCGCTGTTGTTTCCATAAAAATAAGGACTCCGCAATTTGAAGGCCAGACAAAAGCAAAACTGGGAAACCCAGAAGCTAAAAATGCAGTGGAGGCAGCCACCTCGGAAGGTTTGTCTGATTATTTGGAAAGAAATCCGTCGGATGCCAGATCAATTGTTGAAAATTGTCTGCTTGCAACAAAAGCCAGATTGGCCGCAAAAGCTGCGCGCCAGACAGTTTTGAGAAAAGGCGCTTTAGAGGGTTTGGCGTTGCCCGGAAAATTGGCTGATTGCTTATCAAGAAAACCGGAAGAATCGGAAATATATATTGTTGAGGGAGATTCGGCCGGAGGCTCGTCAAAAATGGCGCGCGACAGAAGGTTTCAGGCAATTTTGCCTTTGAGGGGGAAAATTTTAAATGTGGAAAGAGCAAGATTGGACAAAATGCTGGCATCAAAAGAAATTAAGGCGTTGATTATTGCCATGGGCACGGGCATTGGCGAAGATTTTGACATTGAAAAATTAAGATACCACAGAATTGTGATTATGACCGATGCCGACGTTGACGGAGCGCACATCCGCACCTTGCTTTTAACCTTCTTTTATAGGCATTTTAAGCCCATAGTTGAAGCCGGCCACATTTACATTGCCCAGCCTCCGCTTTACAAAATTTCATCGGGAAAAAATGCCCAATATGCATATTCAGATAACCAGAGAGACAAAATAATGAAAGGATTGGGCAAAACTGCCCCGTCGATACAAAGGTATAAGGGTTTAGGAGAAATGAACCCCGAGCAGCTTTGGGAAACAACAATGAATCCGGAAAACAGAACATTGTTGCAGGTTGCAGTTCAAGAGCCTCACGAGGCCGATAAAACATTTGATATTTTAATGGGTGAGGAAGTCGAACCAAGAAAAAAATTCATTCAAACCCACGCCAAATCGGTGAAATCATTGGACATTTAATTATGAAAACAGAGAAAAAATTACAAACAGAAACAAAAGAATTGCCAAAGTGGGAAAATGCCGATGATTATCAGCAGTCGCTTTATAATGCTCACGAACACGAAGACCCCGATGAGCTTGAATATTTTTTATTGCACCGCCCGAAGAATCTAGAAAGCAAGAAAGTACG
>JAPLZD010000053.1 GCA_026395195.1 Candidatus Staskawiczbacteria bacterium | reverse complement strand
TCTATTTTGTGATATCTCTGTTGATAGCCACGGTATTTTGTTATGTTATTTTTTGGGCTAAAAATAATTTTCAAAGGCAAGAAATAACAACAACAGAAACTGCTTTAAAAACAGTCGGCACAAAAGACCAGAAAAATGAGGAGTCAGAGGTTATAAATTACCAACAAAAAATCAATGATTTTGCTCAAATCCTTAAAAATCATGAATTTGCCAGCCACGCTTTCGCTTTTATGGAAGAGCAAACTATGCCAAACATCTGGTTTAGACAATTTGGCATGGCTCAGAAAGACAGTTCTCTACAACTATCTGGAGAGGCAGACAGTTTAGACGCTTTAAGCAGGCAGATAGCCGCTTTTGAGAAAAATGAATACGTAGCCAATTTGGGCTCTTTAAATTCCACGCTCAACCAGTCCGGCAGAATAGATTTTTCCTTCAACCTCGGCTTGGATCCAAAAATATTTAATTTTTCTTCCGCTGTTTCTTTATTCCAAACAGCTGCTTCTTCTAGCGAACTAATTTCTCCGGTGATACCTGCGGAAGGATTAGACCAAAACGGAAATCCAATAAACAATGTTTTGCCGTCGCCGCAAGCAGGAGCCAGCCAAAAACTTATAACATCTTTTCACCTGCTTTTAGAACCCGAAGTTATAGGCATAGTCGACCAGGATAAACATACTATAAATTTGGATGTTCCTTTTGGCACAAATGTTAAAAACATTACTCCGGTTTTAGTGTATTCTCCCGAAGCCAAGGTAAGTCCGGATTCTAATGTTGCGCAAGATTTTACCAGCCCGGTTGCATATAAAGTTACTGCCGCTGATGGCTCAGAACAGGACTATGTGGCAAAAGTAAACATTTTGCCGAAAGGAGGAGTTCAAAATAAAACAACTAAATCTAATTCAGGAATTATAATTACCATTATTGCCTTTGTTGCAATCGTCGTAATTGCGGCAATAATTTTCATTGTTTGGAAAAAAATGCAAAAAAAGAAATTAGAAACAAATAATCATGCGAATTGACAGACCCATTGCCATTGCCGTAATTCTTTTCATCATTCTGGTTTTGGTTTTCTTTTTTGTAAAACCAGAATACAAAAACTTCAGAGATTTGCAGATAACATTGGCGGAAAAAAAGGCCGAATATAATGCGCAGGTAGAATATTATAATGCAATAACCAAGACATATTCTGATTTGCAGGCCCACAAGGATCAAATTAAAAAAATTGATGATGCCCTTCCTCAGGAGCCGAGTTTGGGAAAACTTGTTTATTATCTGCAAAAAACTTCAGCAGAAAACGGCCTGATAGTCAAAAGTTTATTTTTGGCAAAAGCAGCGTCTAATCTTCCCAATGACCAAAAAAACAAAAGCGAAATGAAAGACATTACTTTTTCTATGAGCGTTTTGGGGGATTACGTGTCTTTGGAAAAATTTTTGGTTTCCCTGGAAAAATCATCGCGTATTTTTGAAACATCTTCTATTTCCTTTGGATCCGGTTCTACTCAGCAGCCGGTAATCCCCGGCCAGCCGCAATTCCAAACACAGCAAATTTATGACTTCAGCTTGCAAATAAAAACCCATTCATACTAGCGAAATCCGAAGCACTAAATCCGAAATCAGAAACAAATTTAAATGACAGAAATTCAAAATCCAAAACGCTACGATTTAGAAGATAGGACATTCCAATTCGCAAAAAGTTGCAGGAATTTTATTAAAAAATTGCCCAAAATTATTACAAACATTGAATATGGAAAACAATTGGCAAGGTCGTCCGGATCGCAAGCGGCAAACTATATTGAAGCAAACGAATCGCTAAGTAAAAAAGATTTTGTGATGAGGGTAAAAATTTGCCGAAAAGAATCGAAAGAAAGCCGTTTATGGTTGAACTTGTGCGACATCAACAGCGATAAAGAATTGGAGAAGGAACAGAATATTTTAATAAAAGAATCCGCAGAGCTAATGAACATTTTTGGTGCTATAATCAGAAAATCGGAATAATAAATTATTTTTAAAGTTAAAAATTAGAAAATTTCGTATTTGTTTCGGATTTCGATATTCGAATTTCGAATTTCTTTTTACGAAGTAAAAAAGTGTGGCAGTAGTTTTTATATCACCAAAACAAAGGCAAAAAGTATTCTTCATGGGCATAACCATTTTGCTGTTGCTTTTTTTGACAGCTGTTTTTGCGTTTGTCTTCTTTTCAAAGCCGAAAGAAGTTTCTCCCATACTGGTTTTTAACAAGCCAAAAGTAAGCATTAATTTGTCGATTTTTGATTCAGACGAATTTATAAAACTTGAGCCATTTTCGGAAATGGAGATGCAATACGAATATAAAGCAACGGATAAAGATAAAAAGCAGGAGGAAGGATTCATATCGGCAGTTTCCTTGGAAGAGGCAAAAAATCTTCTGACAAGCATGGATTTGACTGTCCTTGAATTAAAATTGGCAGAAATAGGCAGGGGTAATCCTTTCGAGCCGTATTATCAGCCGGCTCCCATCCCCATAATTCCGCCTAAATAATAATTTATAGCATGAAACTATTACAAGAATTATACGCGCAAGGGCTCTTGTCTGAAGGGAAAGTGAATGAATTGGAAAAACAAATTGCAAAGACCGGTAAAACCGAAGAAGATATTATTTTAGAAGAAAAGATTGTTTCAGAAGATTCTCTTTTTGAATTAAAGAGCAAAATTTTCGGCATTCCATTTAAAAAAGTCAGGCCGGAAGAAGTTCAAGCTGGTGTTATGGAATTAATCCCGGAGGAAGCGGCAGCTAACTATAAAATGATGCCAATTGCCAGAACCGAAAATTTTGTGCAGATTGGCATGGTTTATCCGGAAGACATTTCGGCCCAAAATGCCTTGAGATTTTTGGCAAATCAGGAAAATTTTACTTATCAGGTTTATTTAATATCCCTTAGCAACTTAGCGGCCTTAACAAAACAGCGTAAAAATATTTCAGCTGAAACAAGAAGCGCACTGGAAGAATTAAATAAAGAAAAGGGAGAAATTCTAGAGGTTTTAGAGAAAAAAACAACAGTTGAAAAAATATCAGAAGACGCGCCAATCATAAAAATGGTTTTTGTGATATTACGGCATGCTATTGAGGGCAATGCCTCTGATGTTCACATTGAGCCTGGCCGGGAAAAGTTGACCGTCAGATTCCGCTTAAATGGAATTTTACACGCCAGTCTTTCTTTGCCATTGTCAGTCCATCCTTCCATAATTGCCAGAATCAAAATTCTTTCTGGTTTAAAAATAGATGAAAATAGGGTGCCTCAGGACGGAAGATTTTCTGCCAAGGTTGGAGAAACTGACATAGATTTTAGGGTTTCAACTTTTCCGACGCTTTACGGAGAAAAAGCTGAAATAAGAATTTTGGATCCGTCTACAGGATTGAAATCTTTTGAAGACCTTGGATTAAGAGGCAGGGCGCTGGAAGTGGTAAAAGAGGCAATCAAAAAGCCATACGGCATGATTTTATTTACCGGTCCTACCGGTTCTGGAAAAACGACTACTCAATATGCTATTTTACGAACGTTAAACCAGGAATCGGTTAACATTGTTACTGTTGAAGACCCTATAGAATATTCTATACCGGGCGTCAACCAGTCGCAGGTAAAACCGGAAATAGGCTATACATTTGCGAATGGCCTGCGCCAAATTTTAAGGCAAGACCCGAACATTATTATGGTTGGAGAAATCAGAGACGAAGAAACCGCCAGTTTGGTTATAAACGCCGCGCTGACCGGCCACATTGTGTTGTCCACTTTGCACACCAATTCTTCTGTTGGAGTAATTCCCAGGCTTATAGATATGGGAGTCAGGTCGTTTTTAATTCCTTCTACTTTAAGGGTTGTAATTTCCCAGAGACTGGTTAGAAATCTTTGTCCGCACTGTAAAATAAAAATAAGGCCGACTGAAAAAATTAAGAGCTATATTTTAGAGAGAGTAAAATCCATGCCCGCTTCAACAAAAGAAAAAGTAAAAATAGACAACCCGCTGTTTATTTACGACGTTAAGGGGTGTGAAGTCTGCAGTTTTACCGGATACCTGGGAAGAACAGCGCTTTTTGAGGTTTTATCTATGAATAATGAGTTAGCTGAAATAATTTTGGAAAAACCCTTGGAAAGCTTAATTTTTAAAGCAGCGCAAAAACAGGGAATGCTTACAATGGAGCAGGAAGGAGTATTAAGAATTTTAAGCGGCCAGACAACAATAGCGGAAGTAGCCAGGGCTACTGAAGAAAGGGAATAATTTTATGAAAAATGAAAACAATTTTATTGGCTGAGCATGATGCATTTTTGATAAATGTTTATTCCAGCCAGCTGAGAAAATCGGGTTACAGCACAATCATAGCTTTAAATGGAGAGAGTGCTATTTTGCGGGTTAAAAATATCAACCCCGATTTGCTGGTGTTGGATGCCGGGTTGCCGAATCCTCCAATTGACGGAGGCGGACTGGAAGTTTTAAAAGCAATAAGGCAGGATCTTGGGCTCAAAAATTTAAAAGTGGTTATGCTTTCAGATTTTGAACAGCAAGAATACATCAGTAAGAGCAAACAATTTGGAGTAATAAAATGTTTTTTAAAAGCAGAAAATACGGCCGAAGACATTGTGGAAGGAATAAAAGCAATATTAAACTAATAAATAAAATTTAAAACTTAAAGAGATGGAATATCAGACTTATTTAAAAAAACTTTTAGAAGTAACAATAAAAGAAGAAGCTTCCGACCTTGATATTTCCGTTGGGCATGTGCCCAACATAAGAATTACCGGCCAGTTGGTTCCTTTGGGCCAGGAAAAAGTAGTTACGCCCAAAGACTCCGAGGGCATGGCTTTTTCCATAATGACCGAAGCTCAGCGTAAAAAATTTCTGGATGAAAAAGAATTTGATTTTTCTTATGATTTTGAAGGCAAAGGCCGGTTTAGGGTTAATGTTTTTTTTCAGAGAGGCAGCATAAGTTTGGCAATGAGGTTTGTTCCTTCTAAAATAAGGACGATTGAAGAATTGAATCTTCCGCCTGTTTTGCACGATTTTACTGCCCGCCCCCAGGGCCTTATTTTGGTTACCGGAGCCACCAGCCAAGGAAAATCTACTACTTTAGCGGCAATGATAGATGAAATAAATCATACCAGGTCTGTGCACGTAATTACCATAGAAGATCCTATAGAATATACATATCCGGTAGACAGGGCGATTATTGACCAGAGAGAAGTTTCAATAGATACTGATAATTTTAACAATGCCCTGCGGGCCAGTTTGCGTCAAAATCCCGACGTGATTATGGTGGGAGAAATGAGAGATTTAGAAACTATTTCGACAACTATAACTGCAGCTGAAACCGGGCACTTGGTTTTTGCCACTTTGCACACTAATTCAGCAGCCCAGACAATTCACAGGGTAGTAGATGTGTTTCCGGGAGACCAGCAGAGCCAGATAAGGTTCCAATTGTCAAGTTCTCTTCTGGGAATAATTTCGCAAAGATTGATACCAAGAATCAAAGGCGGGTTTATACCGGTATGTGAAATTTTAATTTGCAATAACGCCGTTTCCACATTAATTAGAGAAAATAAAATTCATGAAATTCCGGCTGTCATAGAAACTTCCGCCAGGGAGGGGATGATTTCTTTTTCAAGAGCAATGGTGGATTTGGTAAGAAAAAAAGAAATATCTTTGAAGAATGCAACAGATTATGCATTTGACCCCGGAGAAGTGAGAAATTTATTAAGATAAATTTAAATTGTAATTTCCAGTGAAATATATTTATCAGGCCAGAAATAGGGAGGGAAAAGTTGAAACCGGCACAGTGGAAGCGTCAACTAAGGAAGCTGCCGCTCTTCTTTTGCAAAAATATGAGATTTTTGTAACTTCAATAAAAGAGCAATCTCCTGCGGTTTTTCGCATGGAAAATATAAGTTTTTTTAACAAGGTTTCCAAAAAAGATTTGGCCATATTCGCCCGCCAGCTAGCTGTCATGCTTCAATCGCGCGTTGCTGTAACACAAAGCTTGGATAGTTTGGCTGTGCAGACAAAAAACCCTGTTTTTAAAGAAAAAATATCAAAAATTTCTCAGATGGTGCAGGAGGGAAACTCGTTATCGCAGGCAATGTCTGCTTTTCCTGAGGTTTTTGGTATTTTTTTTATAAGTTTGATAAAAACAGGAGAAGCGTCCGGAAGGATTTCTGAGTCTTTGGCTTATCTTTCCGAGCACTTGGAAAGGGAGCATGATATTAATTCCCAAATAAAAAACGCGCTTGTTTACCCCGCCTTTGTTATTTGCGTCCTGTTTGTCGTGGTGGCTCTTGTTATATTTTTTGTGATGCCCCGCCTTGTAGACCTTTTAAAACAAACTACAACCAAACCGCCGGTTTTTACTCAAATGATGATTGATTTCTATGGTTTTCTGGCAAATTATGGCTGGGTTTTAATAGTTGGATTTGTTTGCCTGGTGCTGTTTATAATTTATTATTTTACAACAAAAGAGGGCAAAAAAAGATGGAACCAGCTTTCGCTGAGAATTCCATTTTTCGGGGACTTCCTTCAAAAAACCTTCTTAATTATGTTTGCTGAAAACATTTCTACTTTAATTGCCGCCGGGCTTTCTATCAATAATGCCCTGCAGATTACCCGAGATACTGTTGACAACTATGTTTATAAAGAAATTTTAACCGAAACAGAGCAAAGAGTTTCCGAGGGAGAAAAAATCAGTTCTGTTCTTATAAAATACCCAAAGTTTGTGCCGCCGTTTGTGGTGCAAATGATTCAAGTGGGCGAAGAGACTGGAAAACTTGATAAAAACCTAATGGAAATAGTTAATTTTTATAATAAAGAGGTCAAAAGGGCAGTCGAATTATTTACCGCTCTTTTAGAGCCAATTTTAATAATTTTTTTAGGGGTATTCGTGGCTCTTCTGGCAATTTCTGTAATCCAGCCGCTTTATGGCGCGTTAGGAACAATTTAATTTTATAAAATTATGAAAAAAGGTTTCACATTAATGGAATTAATCGTTGTCGTTGCTATTATTGTTATATTGTCAAGCGTGATTTTATTTAGCGCCAGCCAATACCTAAACAAAGGCAAAGACTCCAATATTTTCGGGAATTTGGCTACTTTGATTGCAGCCGGCGAGGTCTGGTACAATGGATATGGCAGTTATGACGGATTTTGCGACCCCACAGGAAGCGGCGTTAGCGTTGTAAAAAACGCTCTTTCACAAATGCCGATAGCCAAAAATCCTGACCCTGTAACAAACCCCTGTTATAGCGCCGTAAACACTTCTACAGCCAACCCTCGAGGAGTTTGCTGCGGCGTTGGGACTGTTATAACCAATAATGATGCATGGGCCGCCTGCGCTCAAGAGTTTGCAGATTCAAATTCGGCTTTTTGTGTTGACAGCAGGGGCGTGAAAAAAGGAATAACTGTTTTGCAATGTAAAAACCGCCCGATTCAATGCCCCGAGTAAGTTTATAAGTTATCCACACCCTGCTTGACACTTGCTTTT
>JAPLZD010000047.1 GCA_026395195.1 Candidatus Staskawiczbacteria bacterium | reverse complement strand
CTATCATAGCATTTGATCCAAATGGGCTTGCTGGAGACGAAGTTACTTTTAATGCCACAACGAACGATGCAAATTTGAACACGTCTACTTTATCCAGAGGAGCGGGAATAAATCCTCAGCCATTAGCTAATGGCTTTTCATCTACAGCTTATGTGATTAGCGGAACCAAAGCTACTGCAATAAGCAATAACGAATATTTTCAAGTAGCAATAAGCGCGAAAGCTAATTACAGAGTGTCGTTGAGTTCTATAGATTCTAATCTCAGAAAAAGTAACACTGGTCCAACTGCTTATCAATGGCAATACAGTTTGGATGGTTTTTCTACCGCAGGAATTGACGTGGGGGCGCAAGGAACTATTGTTATCGGTGACAGTGGCGTGGCAATGCCGCAAATTGATTTATCTGGAGTGGCAAATTTACAAAATGTGGCAGCCGGAACCACAATTACTTTCAGGCTATACGCCTGGGGAGCATCAGCGGCCACAGGCACTTTTGCGATTGGCAGGCTCGCTGGCAACGATTTAGTATTTATGGGGCAGGTTATAGACAACGTACCCCCGACTTTTACCGTTAACAATGGCACAGCTGCAGGCCCGGTCCAATCAGACGCAATTAATATTACGGTCAATGATTCAAATCTAAACGCAGCCTCATTAGAATATGGTTTTAGCGCGGATAATGTTTGTAACGTATCTGATACCTACGGCAATTCATTTACTAACAGCGCTGATTTTAGCATAGCAGGGAACCACACAGACTATCTTTGTGTTAAGGCTTCCGATACTGTTGGCAATATTGGATATGGATTGGTTGGTCGATTAAATACTGATAATACTGCTCCGACGCTTCATTTGCCAGCAAATATCACAGCCGAAGCCACCGGGCCAAGCGGAGTCGCGGTAACATACAGCGCAACTGCAGATGACACAACTCCTCTTCACCCTGTTGTAAATTGTGTTCCGGCTTCGGGTTCAACATTTTCGATAAATATTACTTCTGTAAATTGTTCTGTAACCGACACAGCAGGAAATAATACAGCAGGAAGCTTTAGCGTGACAGTAAGGGACACAACAGCTCCGGTAATAATTTTGAATGGGTCTGCATCAATAGACCTTCATATAGGAGATACTTATACAGAACATGGCGCCGTTGCGACAGATGCGGTTGATAGCAGTGCCGCGGTCAATATCAGCGGGGATACGGTAAATACTTCTATTCCGGCTGTTTTTCATGTCAAATATGATGCAACAGACTCATCTGGGAATTCTGCAAACCAAGTAATCAGAACCGTCAATGTTTCCGATATCAGCGCGCCGGTTATTAATGCAATTAGCAACGTAAATGTTGAAGCAACTGGACCTGGGGGAGCTGTTGCAACATACGGAGCTGTGACTGCCACCGATGATGTTGACGGAATAATCTCTGCTACTTGTTCGCCCTCATCTGGTTCGATGTTCTCACTTGGCAGTACTGCTGTGAGTTGCACAGCAACCGATTCATCTGGCAATGTTGGTAATGGAACAGGACTCACTGTTAATATAACAGATAATACTCCTCCAAATATTGCGGTTTTGCCCCTTACTCAAGCAGTGGAAGCTGTTAATGCTTCGGGGGCAACGGCAACTTTTGCGGTTACAGCCGCAGATATTGTTGATGGAGATATTTCTGCGTCAGCCGTCTGTGACGCCACCTCCGGCGGAATTTTTTCTCTTGGCAGCACCACGGTTACTTGTGCTGCAACTGATGCTCATGGAAATAAAGGAACACAAACAGCGGTTGTGTTGGTTGAAGATACAACTGCTCCGGTAATCACTGTTCCAGATGATATTACAATTGAAACAGATGATTCTTCGGGAAAAATAGTAGCCTATACTGCGCCAACAGCCGCAGATATTGTTGACGGTTCGGTTTTAGTGACCTGTGATAAAAATTCTGGTGATAAATTTTTAGTAGGAACAACAATTGTAAAATGTTCAGCTGCAGATGCAGCAACCAACACTGCAACAAAAACATTTAATATAATTGTTAATTTGGTACAGCCGCCAGCGCCTCCTTTGGGTGGCGGCGGTGGCGGCGGTTTGCCTTCCGAGCCGGTTTTGCAGATTTTAGAAGAAACTATTAAAGCGCCCAATATTACTGAAAATAGTATAACTCTCAATTGGAACACTAATTTTATTTCAAGCAGTTATGTGATATATTCAGCTGAAGGCGAGCAGCACTCTCTGAATATGGCAGATGTCGCAGGAACTCCGCCAAAATACGGCTATGCTCATGCTACGATAGAATCTGATATAACTGACAAGGTCACTTCTCACTCAGTAACAATCACAGGATTGGACCCCCTTACAACTTATTATCTTAGAACTGTTTCCCGGGGATCGCTGGCAATTAGCGGAGAGTATAGGACAATGACTCCGGCATCAGCGCGGACTCAAATTACAGAACAAACGACTGAAAGCAACAAAAACATTCCCGTTCAAACTCTCACTCAAACAGAAGCCCCCGTTCCTGTTCCTGTTTCTGCGCCAGAGGAAGAACCAATCCAACCGGTTGTTTCAGAAACTGCAGGAAAAAATACATTGTTTGCCGCCGGATTGTCTGGTGCAATTATGAATATTTTTTCTGCTGAAACAACTAAGGTGTGGCTGCCCTTTGTTTTATTTGCGCTAATTTTAATTATTGTATTGTTTGCGATTATTTACTTTGTTAAAAAAAATCGTTCAAAAATATGAAAAATTTGATTGCAGGAAATTGGAAAATGAATCCAAATTCGAAAAAAGAAGCCCAAGAACTTTTTGATGCTGTAAAAAAAGGCATTAAAGATGTAGCTTCGGAAGTTGTTATCTGTCCGCCAGATCTTTTTTTATCTTCACTAAAAGGTTCGGCGCTTGGAGCGCAAAATATATTTTGGGAAGAGAAAGGAGCGTTTACAGGAGAAATTTCAGCTGTAATGCTAAAAGATTTGGGTGTTGAATATGTAATTATTGGCCACTCTGAAAGAAGAAAATATTTTGGAGAAACAGATGAAACTGTAAACAAAAAAATAAAAAAAGCTTTGGAAGTCGGGCTGAAAATTATTTTTTGTGTTGGAGAAACCGCGGAAGAAAGAGAGCAGGGTGAAACCCAGGAAGTCTTGCAAAGACAAATTCAGCAAGGATTAAAAGATGTTGTTGATATTGATAACATAAATGTTGCCTACGAGCCGGTGTGGGCAATTGGGACTGGAAATAATTGCAGTGTTGAAGAAACAAAAGAATCAATTGATTTTATAAGAAAATTTGTAAAGCCAGAAACAATAATTATTTATGGCGGAAGTGTAAAAAGTGAAAACTCCGGGGCATACATAAAACAAGCTGGAGCAAATGGATTGTTAGTAGGCGGGGCATCGTTAGACGCTGAAGAATTCTTAAAGATTGTCAAATCAGCAGAATAGTAGTATGGTGAGCTATGGCAAGCGAGATATTAAATAACGGGCATTTTTTCAGCCCCAGCAAGGGAAATTTGAGCTTAGATGAGGTTATAAAAGAGATTTTTGGTTATATGTCGGAAATGCCGGAGTATAAGTATGAAGTTGTGGTTGGGTGCGATTCGCCCTCATCTGACAAGCCGTTTTTTCCAATTGCAATTGTGGTTTTACGAACCGGAGCCGGAGGAAGATTTTTTTTGAAAAAGATGCAATATCCGGATAATTTTTTGAAAAGGTTTGCAAATATCAATTGGAAAAACAGAATTTTACAGGAAGTTTATTTATCTTGCGAACTGGCTTTGTCTTTACGAGAAACCTTGGAAGAAGAAAATAAACTGGGTTTAAAGTATCAATTTGAATATATACATGCAGATGTTGGGGAAGTCGGCAAGACAAAAGAAATGGTAAAAGTGGTAACAGGCTTGATTATAAGCAACGGCTTTACCCCGCGCATAAAACCCCAATCCTTCGCCGCCACAGTCGTTGCCGACCGATACACCTAAAATTAGCCTCGCTTAGCGGGGTTTTTGATTGCCTGCCTGCCGGCCAGGCAGGTTGCGGGAAATTATTTTTTAGTGTAAAATAAAGGATAATGACCTCGGAAGAATTACGAGATAAGTTTTTAAACTTTTTTAAAGAAAAAGGGCATGCGATAATTCCCTCGGCTTCTTTGATTCCAGAAAATGATCCGACGGTTTTATTTACAACTGCCGGAATGCATCCATTGGTGCCATATTTATTGGGCCAAAAACACCCTGAAGGAAAAAGACTGGTTAATTGCCAAAAATGCATAAGAACCGGAGACATTGATGACGTTGGCGACGACACTCATTTAACATTTTTTGAAATGCTGGGAAATTGGTCTATGGGAGATTATTGGAAAGATGAGGCAATAAAATGGTCTTTTGAGTTTTTAACAAAAGAATTAAAATTGCCATTAGAAAAATTGGCATTTACCTGTTTTGCCGGAGACAAAGATGCGCCAAAAGATTTAGAGTCGGCAGAAATTTGGGAATCGTTAGGAGCATCTAAGGATAGAATCTATTTTTTGCCGAAGAAAGATAATTGGTGGGGTCCGGCTGGGCAAACGGGGCCATGCGGTCCGGACACGGAAATGTTTTATTGGCGAGGTGCGGGCGAGCCGGCAAAGGATATAAGCAATAAAAATTGGGTTGAAATCTGGAATGATGTTTTTATGCAGTATGTAAAAGATGAAAATGGAAATTATAATCCAGCATCTCAAAAAAATGTTGATACCGGAATGGGCCTAGAAAGAACTTTGTGTGTCTTAAACGGAAAAGAAAATGTTTACGAAACAGATTTATTTTTACCGATTATAAAATTGATTCCGGAAGAATTAGACGAGCGTAAAAAAAGAATAATAGCAGACCATGCCAGAGCCATTAATGCTTTAATTGCAGATGGCGTGAGGCCGTCAAACAAAGAGCAGGGATATGTTTTGAGGCGCCTGATAAGGCGCATTGTGGCTTACGAATTTTTAGCTAAAATAGATTTTTTAGATAATTTAATTAAGTCAGAAGTTTTTTCAGATGAAAGAAAAAAGTTTTTGGAAACCTTAGGAAAGGGAATTGCAGAGTATTCAAAAATAAAAGATATTAATGCAGAAAAAGCATTTTATTTGTACCAAAGCTTTGGTTTGCCGTTTGATATTTTAAAAGAATTAGACCCAAGTAAAACTAAACATTTAAAGCAGGAAGATTTTGAAGAAGAATTAAAAAAACATCAGGAGCTTTCGAGGACTGCTTCGGCCGGAATGTTTAAGGGCGGGCTTGCCGACCATTCAGAGCAAACAACAAAATTGCATACTGCGGCGCATTTAATGCTGGCTGGCCTTAGAAAAGTCTTGGGCGAAGATGTTTATCAGAAAGGAAGCAATATAACTGCCGAAAGACTAAGATTTGACTTTTCACATAAGGAGAAAATGACCAGTGGACAAATAAAAGATGTGGAAAATTTTGTAAATGGTATAATAGAAAAAGACCTGCCTGTTTGGTTTGAAGAAATGACCTTGGAAAAAGCTAAAGAGCTTGGGGCTATGGGAGTTTTTGAGTCTAAATATGGAGAAATGATAAAAGTTTATTTTGTGGGAAAAGGAGATGAAAACGTCAGCAAAGAAATTTGCGGAGGGCCACATGTGGAGAGAACTGGAACTTTGGGTCATTTTAAAATTCAAAAAGAAGAAAGCTCCTCATCGGGAGTCAGACGAATAAAAGCAATTTTAGAAAAAAATTAATTTTTCAATAAAGCTATGCCACGCAAAATATACGACATCAAACCGCCCAAATTAGCCAAAGAAGTGGGAGACGGAATCAAGGAATTTTTAGGGGAAGACAAAAAATCCCGTTCGCGAAAAGTCGAAAAACCGCGCGCCCGCGCCAGAAAAGAAGAACGCTCTTTGCGCCCTCTGCTTTTTGCAGTAATTTTTGTAATAGTTTTTGGCGCTGTTGTATATTTATATTTTAAATTACCTAAGGCCGACATTCAGATTTGGCCCAAAGTAGATACTTTAAGCTTTAAACAGGTTGTGATGGCCGATAAATCGGCTGATGCAGTTGATCTTGATAAATTTGTTATTCCGGCAAAATATTTTGAAGTATCAAAAACAATATCCCAGGACTTTCCGGCAACCGGAAATGCAAATAATGAGGGGCAGGCATCTGGCACTATCACAGTTTATAATAAATATGATCCGGCAACTCCGCTTACATTAAAGGCCGGCACGCATTTTTTGTCTGATTCCGGAAAACTTTTTACTGCTTTGCAAAAAATTGTAGTGCCGGCGGCAACAAAAAGCGGAGGCAAAATTGTGCCGGGGTCGGTAGATGTAAAAATTCAAGCAGTAGAAGGAGGGGAAAATTATAATATTGCTCCATCTAATTTTTCAATTCCGGGTTTGAAAGGGACTGCGTATTACTACAGCGTATATGGAGTATCGAAATCGGCAATGTCGGGAGGATATGCCGGCAAAGTAAAAAAGGTAACCGATGACGATATTCAAGGAGCCAAGGATGCTCTCACAAAAAAGGCCGCAGATGAAGCAGCCGCAGAGCTTAAGAGCCAGATTCCTTCTGACTATATTTTGCTGGACAATGCAATTTCCTCTGAAAATGTCGACGGATCAACTCAGACAAAGCCGGGCACAGTTGCTGACAATTTTACATATCAGGCTACAGTAAAGGCAACGGCTTTGGCATTTAAAAAAGCCGATGCTGAAAAATTTGCCAAAGATTATCTTATCTCCCAATTGTCCCAAGGAAAAACTTTATTGGACAGCAGTTTTAAAGTGAATTATTCAGCGGGCACAGTTGATATTTCCGGCGGAAAAGAAACTCTTAGTCTTGATTTCTCGTCGGGCACTTATCAGGATATAGATAAACTTTCAGTGGCGACATCTTTGACGGGAAAAAATTATGCTCAAATAAATGAAACCATAAGCAATTTGCTGGGTGATCAGGTTTCTAAGGTCCAAATCAACTTTTGGCCGTTTTGGGTGACCTCGGCCCCCAATAGCCAGAAAGCCGTAGAAGTAGAAGTAAAATTCTAAGGGTGCTATTGACCTTTTCGGGTTATTTTGCTATCATATTATTATATTCTAAATGCCGCAAAACGAAGATAAAAAGGGCCAAATTATAAAAAAAGAAGGAAGAGTCACCGAGGCTTTACCCAACGCCTTTTTTAGGATAGTTTTAGAAGACGGAAAAGAGATTTTGGGATTTCTTTCCGGAAAAATGAGAATGAATAGAATTACCATTTTGCCCGGAGATAAAGTTTCCGTAGAAATGACCCCGTATGATGATAGCAAAGGCAGAATTGTATACAGGTTAAAATAGTGTAAAATATTTAGTTTGAGATATTTTAAACTAGATATTTTTTTGGTTTTTCAATAATAAAATGAAAATTAGGCCGTCATTAAAAAAAATGTGCAAGGATTGCAAAATCGTCAGAAGAGAGGGGCGGATTTACGTTATTTGTAAGAAAAATCCAAAACACAAGCAGAGACAAGGTTAAAAAACATGCCAAGAATTGCCGGGGTAAATATTCCCGAAAACAAAAGAATAGAAATTGCCTTAACTTATATTTATGGTATAGGCAGGCCTTTGAGCAAGAAAATTTTAGATGCGTTGAAGATAGACATAAACAAAAAAGCATCCGATTTGTCGGCCAAAGAAGTTAATGATTTGAAAGACTTTATTGAGAAAACTTACAAAATTGAAGGAGACTTAAGAAGGCAGGTTATGATTAATGTCAAAAGATTGAAAGATATTGGAGCCTGGAGGGGATTAAGGCATATTAAAGGATTGCCGGTCAGAGGACAAAGGACAAAAACAAATAACAGAACAGTCAGGGGAAATGTCAGAAAGACAATGGGTTCTGGCAGAAAACCACCTGCAGCACCAACATAAACTAAAATTGAAAAATGGGAAAAAAACATATAATAGAAACAAACCAAGAAGAGGCGGTAAAAGAGCAGGAAAAAATTGATAAGACAGTCGGGAAAGAAGTGAAAGTAAAATCTACCACGGTTGGAGTTCAGGAGGGGAAAATTTACGTATCCTCTTCTTATAACAATACAATTGTAACCCTGACAAATTCAAAGGGGCAAGTTTTGGCTTGGAAGTCAGCTGGAGCAGTCGGATTCAAGGGAACAAAAAAATCAACTTCTTTTGCAGCCTCAAAAGTTGCCGAAACAATTGCGAATGCCTGCAAAAAAATGGGAATTGAAAGAGTGTCGGTTTTAATCAGGGGAATTGGAGCCGGCCGCGAGTCGGCAGTAAGAAGCTTAGTGGCCCAGGGTTTGAATGTTGTTTCGATTAAAGATGTAACGCCTATTCCTCACAATGGATGCAGGCCTAAAAAAACTAGGAGGGTTTAATTTTTAAATATGCAATACGATCAATGTAAAACCTGCAGAAGATTGGGACAAAAACTCTTTTTAAAGGGCGATCGTTGTTTTTCTACAAAATGCGCGATGGTAAGAAGAGCATATGCGCCGGGCCTGCAAAAAAAGAAAAGGGGCGGAGCTCCGTCAGAATATAAAAAATCTTTAGAAGAAAAGCAAACTCTTAAAAAATGGTATGGGCTCTCAGAAAAACAGTTTAAAAGATATGTAAAAGAAACTCTTGAAAAAATGGGCAAGGTTGAAAACGTTTCCGCAGAGCTTATTAAAAGATTGGAAATCAGATTGGATAATGTTGTTTTTAGAATGGGGCTTGCAAAATCTAGGGTTCAGGCGCGCCAGATGGTTTCTCACGGTTATTTTAAAGTAAACGGCAAGCCGGTAAATATTCCTTCATATGAGGTTAAAAAAGGAGACGTGGTAAGCGTCAAGGAAAATAAAAAAGCCAAAGGAATTTTTAAGGAAATATCAGCCCAGCTAAAGAAGCACGAAACGCCTGCCTGGCTTGTATTGGAAAAAGATAAATTAGAAGCAAAATCTATCGGGGATCCTAACATTGATGAAGTTAAACCTCCGGCAGAAATTTCATCAATATTCGAATTTTATTCACGTTAATTTATAATTAAGCAAACTAACAAATTATGATTCCACTTCCGTTACCGCCAAAAGTAATCCAAAAGAAGAAAAATCAGGCCGTATTTGAAATCGAGGGATTATATCCTGGCTATGGAGTTACCATTGGAAACTCTTTAAGAAGAGTTTTGTTGTCATCTTTGCAGGGAGCAGCTGTGACAGAAGTTAAAATAAAAGGAGTTCCGCACGAATTTTCAACAATTCCCGGAGTTTTAGAGGACGTAATAATGATTCTTTTAAATATAAAAAATTTAAGATTTAAAATTTTTGAGGGCGATACCTATAAAATAGAAATGAAGGCCAAGGGAGAAGGCCCGGTTATTGGAAAAGAATTCAAATGCCCCCCGCAGGTAAAGCTGGTAAATCCCGATTTGCAGATTGCAACCATCACAGACAAGAAAACTGAATTAGAAATTGCGCTTACAATACAAAAAGGAATTGGGTACGTTCCCAAAGATCAGGCAAAAAGAGGAAAAGCAGAAATTGGAGCTATTGCAATTGATGCTATATATACTCCAATAAAAAATGTAAATTTTAGTGTTGAAAATATGAGAGTTGGCGATAGGACAGATTTTGATAAGCTGTCTTTGGAAATTGAAACAGACGGCACTATTACTCCGGAAGAATCATTTTTTGAAGCCTGTGATATTTTAATAAAACATTTTAATATTATTTTTGAGGGAAAAGCCGGAAAAGAGGAGAAGAAAGAAAAATCAGAGGAAAAAGAGGAGAAGACAGAAGAAGATGTTACAAAACTTCTGGTAGAAGACCTAAAACTCACCGGCAGAACCTTGAATGCCTTGTTAAATAACGGCATAAAAACAGTGGGAGGAATTGCAAAGAAATCAGAAAAAAGTTTGTCGGAATTAGAGGGCATGGGAGAAAAAGCTCTGTCAGAAGTGAAAAGAAAGATTAAAAAATTAGGTTTGGAGTTGAAAGAAGAATAAAATGAGAAAAAGAAACAGCGGTAGAAAATTTTCTATGAAAGTCGGGCCGAGAAAACAGCTTTTTAAATCATTAGCTAATAATTTTTTATTGCATGAAAAAATGAAAACAACCGAGGCAAAAGCCAAGGAATTAAGATCGCTTGTAGAAAAAATGATTACCAGAGCTAAAGACGCCACAGTATTCAACCGCAGATTGCTGGCTAAAGAATTAACTCCTAAAATGACAAAAAAGATAGTCGAACAAATAGCTCCAAAATATAAGGATAGAAATGGGGGATATACAAGAATTATAAAACTTGGACCTCGTAATTCAGACGGAGCAAAAATGGCCATAATTGAATTAGTGAAATAATATGCCGGCAGAAAAAATAAATAGAAAAGTTATTTCAGTTGATGCAGCCAATAAATCTTTAGGAAGATTGGCTGTTGAAGTTGCTGTTTTATTGCGAGGGAAAAACAAGCCAAATTTTGTTTTGTATAAAGATATGGGCGACACTGTTTTGGTAAAAAATATAGACCAAATGAAATTTACCGGCAACAAATTAGAGAATAAAAGCTACTTCAGATTTACCGGATATCTGGGAAATTTAAAAGAAGCAACATTAAAAGAAGTTTTGATTAAGAGGGGGCCAAAGGAAGTTTTGAGAACAGCAGTAATGGGAATGCTTACAAAAAATAAATTAAGAGCCCAACAAATTAAAAGGCTTAGATTTGAATAAAAATATGGCACCACGAACTAAAAAGGACCCAAAGGGTACCCCTGAAAAAGTTGAGGAAGTAAAAGTTGAGACACCGGCTGCTCCAGTTGATGCTGTTTTAGATACAGCCGATGAAATCGCCGACGACGAAATTTCAAAAGAAATTGCCAAAGCCGGAAAATCTGACAGATATTTTGAGGCAATCGGCAGGAGAAAAACAGCAGTCGCGCGCATTAGGCTTTTTACAAAAGGGGACAAAGAATTTATTGTTAACAACAAACCATATACTAAATATTTTGTTTTGACAGAAGACCAGGAAAGCTGCGTTGCTTCAATGAAAAAAATGAAATGTTTGGATAAATTCAGGGTTACAGTAAAAGTGAAAGGCGGAGGACATTCAGCCCAGGCAGAAGCAATCAGGCACGGAACAGCTAGAGTTTTGGTTGATTTTAATAATAATTTTAGAAAAAGATTAAGAAAAGCAGGATTTTTAACCCGTGACCCGCGAATGCGCGAAAGAAAGAAATTCGGCTTAAAGCGCGCCCGCAAAGCACCCCAGTGGGCAAAAAGATAAAGATTTTAAAAGCCGCCTTCTGGCGGCTTTTTGTCTATTGCTATTTTTTGTAAAATAAAATAAAATGTTAGTATGCTAAAAGAGTTAATTGACCAGTTTTATTTGGAGAACCAAAAAAATAAAGAGCAGACAAGGTTTTATATTACAGACGCAGGCAAATGCCCCCGCGCTGTTTTTTTTAAGTTTAAAAACGCGCCCAAAGAACCGACCGACCCAAGAATCATGCGCATATTCGAACACGGTGAAAATATACACCGGAACATTTTTAACATTTTATACAGATTAAGAATGGGCGTGGTTACAGAGGTGCCCATTCCTTCGCAGGAAATAATTTCCGGAAGAGCCGACGCAATTTTATGCGTTAATAATGAAAATTATGTGCTGGATATTAAAAGCATGAACAGCATGATTTTCAGGAACTTGTCAACTCCTAAAGAAGAAAATGTTTATCAAATACAGCTTTATTTGCATTTTTTTAATATTAAAAAAGGAATTTTGCTTTACATAGATAAAGACCAGCAAAACATGAAAGAGTTTTTTGTAGATTATGACGAGACGGTGTGCAAATCTCTATTAGATAAATTTTACGCGCTGAAAGACCAGGTGGAAAAAGGGGAAGTACCGGCAAGATTGGCAGACTACCCGCGCAACTGGCAGTGCAAATATTGCGCCTTTAAGGATACATGCAAGGCACCACACGGCGATTCTTACGAACACACAACCGCCTACTCGGCGGTTTTTTGTTTTACGGGGTGAGTTTCTCTGAAAGAAGTAAAGTTTTTCCGGATAAAATATAAAGCTTGCTATCCTGTCTGCTTAAATATATTTGCGGAGATTTTAACGATTCTGACAGCACGACAGAGTTTACATTTCCACGGAAATCTATCTCGGAAGCTGTTACATTGTTTTGGCTAGAAAAAATAATATAGTCGTTATTTAACCAAAGCGCGCTGGTAACCGGGCTGTTGGATTTGTATAAAATATTTTTTTGACCGGCTCTTAAAAAGGTGCGCGCGGGGTCGGCCGAGATTGTATATATAAAAATTTCGTTGCCGGCAGAATAAGCTAAATTTTTACTGTCCGGAGAAATATTCGCATCAATTATAGGGGCTGCTAACGCCACAAAATTATCTGTTTTACTGTCTAAAATATACAACCCGCCATTGTCGTTTAAGAATATATTTTGGCCGTCCGTGATTATTTTGTAGATGCCCTTCTTATTAATCTTTAGAGCGGTCAGATTTAGTTTTGCAAAAATTTGGTCGGCACTCGCCGGTATTGCTGAAACTTCAGATTGATATAAAAACCCGTCGGTGCTGAGCCAAAATATTTTATTTCCGGAAGTTTCAAAGGCGATAAGGTTTTTTAAGAGAGGATTTTTTTTAACAGCGGCAGTAATTGAGCTGTTTTGCGGGATATCAGAATAATAAAGGCTATTATTCCTGATTATAAATTTTTCCTGCTGGTTTTCAGGTAAAAAAGGAGACTTTGTCAGATCTGTTAGCGGGGTAAATTTTATATCTTTCTTAAAAAGTAAGACGTTTTCCAGTTTAGTAACTGAATTTTCTTCCACGGATAAGGTTTTATTGTAGTCGTAGTATCCTTTTTTTATTACTAAAATGGTATGGGTTTTTGGCAAAAGGCTTTGTACAAAAATAGAATTAGCCAAAAAACCCGGTTTTTCCGATATTGCAGAATCAATTGTGATTTGGTCTGCCGATGGAAATGTTCTTACGAAAATTCCACCGGTTGCGACCACCTTCATTTTTTCAAAATCAAAACGATAGCCCTCTGAATAAAGGACCAGAATTGGAGCCGCAATTAAAAAGCAAATCGCGCACGAAATCAATATTACTTTGCTTACTCAAGATGAATGTATTATAGATAATGTGCCTTTTATTGAAGATATTTTAAATATTTTAGATATATTAAAAAGCATGGGAGTTGAGGTTGAGAAGACTGGTACAGAATCGGTAAAGATAAAAGCAGAAAAGGTTGAGCCGGAAAAAATGGATTTTGAAAAAGTTTCTAAAACCAGAATTTCTGTATTATTCTTTGGAGCTTTGTTAAACAGGTCAAAAAAGTTTAAAATACCTCCGCCGGGCGGAGACAGAATTGGTTTGAGGCCGATTTCTGTGCAGTTGAATGCTTTAGAAAAAATGGGAGCAAAAATTAATAGGAAAGAGGGCATATACGAAGTCAGCTGTGAAAAATTATTAGGAAAAGAGATCGTTTTAGAAGAATTTTCCGTAACAGCTACTGAAGCCGTATTGATGGCCGGCTGCTTAGCTGAAGGAAAAACAATTATAAAGGGAGCTGCCGCAGAGCCGCATGTGCAGGATTTGGGGGAAATGCTTTTGAAAATGGGAGCAAAAATTGAAGGGCTGGGAACTCACACAATTAAAATTGAAGGAGTTGAAAAATTGCATGGATGCTCGCATTCGGTTATACCAGACCCGATAGAAGCCGGAACATTTATAATTATTGGAGCCATAGCTCCCGGAAAAATTAAGGTTACCGGTGTTGATTTAACGCACCTGGATTTGTTTTTAGCAAAATTAGAAGAGATGGGAGTTAATTTGGAAAAAGGCAGGGATTATGTTATAGTTTCCCATTCGTCGAACTTAAATTCAGCAAAGGTTCAGGCGCTTCCGTATCCTGGTTTTCCAACAGACCTGTTGCCGATAATAATTCCGCTTTTGATTTTAGCGCAGGGAAAAAGTTTGGTGCACGACCCTTTGTACGAAAATAGATTTAATTATATTCAGGAATTGAAAAAAATGGGAGCTGACATTGAGATGGTTGACCCTCACAGAACTTTTGTTTTCGGCCCGACAAAACTTTCTGGCGCAAATATAGATTCCTGGGACATAAGAGCGGGCGCTTGTCTCGTGATGGCGGCTTTAATGGCAGAGGGCAAAACAACTATCGAAAATGCCTTTCAGATTGATAGAGGATATGAAAAGATAGAAGAACGCCTGCAAAAAATTGGGGCGGATATAAAAAGAGTAAAAGAGTAATATATGTTTAGTAATAAAATTGCGATTGATTTGGGGACTTGCAATTCTCTTGTCTATGTTCAGGGCAAGGGGGTTGTTTTGTATGAGCCGTCGGTTGTTGCAATTTCCTTGGCTGATAACAGAATTTTAGCAGTTGGCGAACAGGCGAAAGAAATGATAGGCCGTACCCCGGCCGATATAAAGGTTTACAGACCTTTAAAAGACGGAGTAATAGCAGACTATAAGGTAACCCAGGCTATGATGAGGCATTTTATAACCAAGGCATCCGGAGGGTTTAAGCTTTTTAAACCAGAAGTTGTTATTTCTGTGCCGGCAGGAATTACTTCAACAGAAAGGAGGGCGGTTATTGAAGCAGCTTTATCTTCTGGCGCCAAATCAGCTTATGTTGCCAAAGAACCAATTTTGGCCGCCATTGGCGCCGGCATTCCCATAAATTCCTGCTCGGGACACATGATAATTGATATTGGAGGAGGCACCTCTGAGGTGGCAGTAATTTCTTTGGGCGGAATTGTAACGTGGCATTCTGTCAGGGTTGCCGGTGATAAAATTGATTTAGCAATAGCTGAATACATAAAGAAAAAATATAACTTGGCAATCGGCACGCAATCAGCTGAAGAAATAAAAATAAAAGTAGGGACGGCTTTGCCGCAAAAAGAATTGAGATTTTTAGAAATTCAGGGCAGGGATTTAATTTTAGGTTTGCCGCGAAATATAAAAATTTCCAACAATGAAGTTTGCGAAGGAATTTCCGATGTGCTGGCTGAAATTATGCAGGCGGTAAAACATGTTCTGTCAGAAACTCCTCCGGAACTTTCTGCCGACATAATGAATAAAGGAATTATTATGGCCGGCGGCGGCTCGTTGCTCCCAAAAATTAATGAATTAGTTGCTCAAAGCACCGGCGTGCCGTGTTTTGTGGCAGAAGAACCGCTGTTTTGCGTTGTCAAAGGAACCGGAACGGTTTTGGAGCACCTAGATGAATACAAAAAAGTAGTAATGAGCAAAAAATAAGCACTTGAAACAAGTTACTATTTATAGTATAAAAGTGCTATAATCATAGTAAGAAGATACTATAAACATGATTTCTCTCCGCTCAAAAATAACTCAAAAAATTCTTAATTTACTCATTTTAAATGAAAGCGAGCGTTTTTACATAAATGAATTGGCGAAAATAATCAAGGAATATCCTGCTAATGTGCATAAAAAGCTTGTCGAGCTGGAAAAAGAAGGAATTGTGTCAGATGATTTTCAGGGGATGGAAAGATATTTTTACATAAATAAAAATTATAAATTCCTCAAAGAGTATAAAAACATAATTTTGAAAGGAGTTGGTTTTGAGAAGATTTTAAAAGAAAAATTAAAGCAAATAAAAGGCATTGAATCGGCATATGTTTTCGGCTCGTACGCCAAGAATAAGATGTCTGATGAAAGTGATATTGATGTTTTAGTTGTGGGAAGTTTTAAAACAACAGAACTGCAAAAGGCACTTTTGGAAGTCCAAAAATTATCCGGCAGAGAAATAAATTCCATTGAATTGCTGAATAATGAATTTGAAAAGAAAATAAAGGAAAAAGACGAACTTCTTATTGATATATTTTCAAAAGAACATATAAAAATCATATAAAAATGGATTTATCCTTTGAATCAAAATTTTTTGAGAAAAGAAAATTTGAAGGAAAAACAATTAAAAAATATTTTTCCGGCGCGGGAAGAGATTTAAAAATTGCAATAGAAAATAAGCATCCCGAAGTAATATTTAAGTTTTCTTATGATTGTCTAATAAAGCTTGGCATTACCCTGATAGCCTCACAAAATTATAGAATAAGAAGCAGAACCGGCCATCATGTTAAGATTTTAGAGAAGCTTTCTGAAATTTTGGAGGATAAAGATATTGAAATAATGGGCGAGGCGATGAGGAAAAAAAGAAACTTTGATTTATACGAAGGCGGAGCTATTATTTCAGAAAAAGAGGCAAAAGAATACTTAAATTTCGTTAAAATTATCGTCATAGAAGTAGAAAAATTATTAAAAAGCCAACACGGGTTATTCTAAAATACAAATGGAAGCACAAACTAAAACGTGCCAGAATTGTAAAAAGGACTTTACCATTGAGCCCGATGATTTTGCCTTTTACGAAAAAATGAAAGTACCTGCTCCAACATTTTGCCCTGAGTGCAGATTGATGCGCAAAATGACATGGAGAAATGAGCGAACCTTGTACAAACGGAATTGCGGAAAATGTGGAAAACAGATAGTTTCTATTTATCCAACCGAATCGCCATTTGTTGTTTATTGCCAAGACTGCTGGTGGTCTGATTCTTGGGATCCAATGGCTACGGGCGCTATTTATAATTTTTCTCGGCCATTTATGACGCAATTTGTTGGATTGCTCCAGCAAACGCCTTCTGTGGCACTTTTTAATACTACACCGAGCAATTCTGATTATTGCAACTACATGTCTGGTGCGCGAAACTGTTATCTCCAATTAGCTGGCAGGGAGAGCGAGGAAATACTTTACTCAAACCGCATTTATATGTGTAAAGATAGCGCCGATTGCTATACCGGTACAAGAAACGAACGCTGTTACCAATGTATTCAATGTGAAAATTCATTTAATTTGAAATATTCTCAGTACTGCGACACATGTGTTGACTCAAACTTTCTTTTTGACTGCCGAAATTGCCAAAACTGTTCTTTCAGCACAAATCTTCGCGGCAAACAGTATTATTTATTCAACCGGCCATACACCAAGGAGGAATATTTTTTAAAATTAAAGGAATTTGATTTTGGGAGCTATAAGGTTATGCAAGATTGCATAAAAAAGTTTGACGAGTTGCGTGCCACAGCACTCCGTAAATATGCTCAGATGATAAAGACATCACAATCTACAGGAGATAATCTAAAAAATTCTAAAAACTGCAAAGAGTGTTTTGACTTCTCGGGCGATAATTATGAAGATTGTGCTTATTCGCATTATATAGGTATTGGTTTGAAAGATTCTTACGATGTATATGGTCTAAGCCGCGGGGAAAGACTGTACGAATCGCTTTCGCTTGGGTTTGAATCTACTGAAAACGCCAATTATATGTTTAGCCAGGTAGTTAAGGGCAGTACAAATATTTTTTACTCATTAAACTGTACTGGCTCGCATGATCTTTTTGGGTGTACAGGTTTGAGAAGCAAACAATATTGTATATTAAACAAGCAGTACACCAAAGAAGAATATGAAGAATTACTGCCGAAGATTATTGAGCACATGAACGCCCAGCCTTATATTGATAAGCGGGGGAGGATTTATAAATACGGTGAATTTTTTGCTCCCGAGCTTTCGCCCTTTGCTTATAATGAGACTATCGCCCAAGAATATTTTCCTTTGAGCAAAGAAGAAGCTGAAAAACAAGGCTACTCATGGAAAGATTCTGATAAGCGGGCTTACAATGTTACCAAAACTGCAGAGCAGCTTCCAGACAATATTAAAAATGTAGATGATTCTATTTTTGCAGAAACTATACAATGTTTGCATAACCAGAAATGCAATGAGCAATGTACTCAGGCTTTTAAGATTATTCCCCAAGAACTCCAGTTTTATAAAAAAATGAATTTGCCTTTACCTAGGCTTTGTCCAAACTGTAGGCATTATCAAAGATTGGTCCAAAGAAATCCCTTAAAACTCTGGCATAGACAATGCATGTGCGATAAAAATCATGCGCACCATACTGGAAAATGTACCAACGAATTCGAGACGCCTTACGCGCCAGATAGGCCGGAAATAGTTTATTGCGAGCAATGTTATCAACAAGAAGTAATATAAAAGATAAATCCGAAGCACGAAATCCGAAATCCGAAACAAATTAGAATTTTCAAAATTAAAAAAATTCAAAATATGTTTCGAGTTTCGATATTCGAATTTCGAGTTTCCAAGCATGGTTGGGCATAAAAAGCAGTGGGAATTTTTAAGAAAAAATTTTGAGACAAACCAGCTTTCGCATGCGTATTTATTTATAGGACCAAAAAATTTAGGCAAGAATAATTTTGCGAAAGAATTTGCAGAATTTATCGGCTGTAAATTTCCAGATTTAATGCTTGTTAGGGCTGGAGACGGCGGGGAAATTTCAATCGCAAAAATCAGGGAGATCCAAAATTTTTTAAGCTATAAGCCATATTATAGAAATTTTAAAACCGTAGTTGTTGATGACGCGCACTCAATGAATCAAGAGGCGCAAAGCTGTTTTTTAAAAACCTTAGAAGAGCCGAAAGGCAACACGGTTATTATCTTAATTTCTTCAAGGCCGGATATGCTTTTGCCCACCATATATTCCCGTTGTCAGATTATTAAATTTTTCGGAAAGCCCGTTTTGAGCCGGGAAAAAATTGAGCAAGAAAATAAAATTTTGCAGGAAATTTTGAAGGTTTCCTGCAGCAATCTTTCAGAAAAATTTAAATATGCAAAATCTTTAGACTTTGAGCAGCAAAACCTCGGTGAAATTTTGGAGGTTTTACAAAAATATTTTAGGCGTCAGCTCTTAGACGCGGTTTCCGCGGGCGCCCCCGTATCAAAGTTAAAGAAAGATATAAAATTAATAGAAGATATTAATAATAAAATAACTTTTACTAATGTCAATCCAAAGTTGGCATTAGAGGTGTTATTAATGAATATATGAGTTATAAAGAATTTATAGATAAGGCTAAGCCGGAATTTGAAAAAGCATTCAAATTTTTAGAGGGAGAAATACAGAAAATAAGGACTTCAAGGGCAAGCCCTGCTTTGGTTGAAGACATTGAAGTGAATGCCTTCGGCCAAAAGTTTCCCTTAAAACAGCTTGGCGCGATTTCAACGCCGTCAACAAACCAAATTGTAATTCAGCCATGGGATGGTTCGTATTTAGAACCAATTGAAAAGGCAATTTCGCAGTCAGGCCTTGGCATGTCGGTAATTGTTGATAAAAACGTTATAAGATTAAATTTGCCGACTCTCACGGAAGAATATAGGCACGCACTGTCGAAAACATTAGGCGAAAAAGCAGAACAGGCAAAACAAACAATGAGGCACGCGAGAGAGGATGCGTGGAATAAAATTCAGGCAGCAAAAATTGCCAAAGAAATTTCAGAAGACGACAAATTCCGCGGAAAAGACGAATTGCAAAAAGTTGTTGACGACTACCAGGAAAAAATAAAAAATTTAGTGGAGAAAAAGAAAAACGAAATCGCATAAAATTAATTCTTTAAAAATTTGATGCTTTCTTCAATTTTAATTTTAGCAGTTGCATTTTTGAGTTTGATTGCCCTGATGATTATTCATGAATTCGGGCACTTTATTATAGCCAAGAAATTTGGGGTGCGGGTTGACGAGTTTGGAATTGGATACCCGCCAAGAATGTTCGGAAAAAAAATTGGAGAAACAATTTATTCTGTAAACTGGATACCGCTTGGAGCCTTTGTAAAAATTTACGGCGAAGAAGGCGGAGTAGACGACTACAGAAGTTTTACCAATCTTAAAATTTGGCAGAGAGTTTTGATTATAATCGGCGGGGTTGTTGCTTTTTGGATTGCGGCCATAATTTTGTTTTCCATTGTTTTTGCCACAGGAGCAGACCTTCCGGTGCAGGATGATCAAAGCGCACAAGGATTTACAAATTTACATATTGAAGTAACCTCGGTATCTCAAAATTCCCCGGCAAGCCAGGCCGGCTTAAAAATTGGAGATGTGTTAATTTCCGGTGAGAATGTTAAATTTAATAAAATAAAAGATTTTCAGGATTTTTTGAAGGAAAATTTGGGAAAATCTGTCATGCTTACAATCGATAGGAGCGGAAAGAGCATCGAAACCTCTTTGACTCCCAGAGCAAATCCTCCGGCCGGCCAGGGAGCAATTGGCATAGGCTTGGAAAGAATAGGCACTTTCATCAAAAAATATTCATGGTATGAAGCGCCGTTGCAGGGCGCAATTTATACCTGGCAGACAACAATAAATTCTCTTAAGGGTTTGTGGCAGGTAATTTCTGATTTGTTTTATCGTAAGCCTTTGCCGGAAGGATCGGCATTTGCGGGCCCCTTGGGAATTACCGTGTTTCTGGCTAATGCAGCCAGCTATGGCATAGGATTTTTTATTTACTTTGTCGGGATAATATCTGTTCTAGTGGCTATATTTAATTTGTTTCCCATTCCGGCCCTAGACGGCGGAAAATTAGTATTTTTGCTGATAGAAAAAATAAAGGGCAAGCCGGTTTCTGTTAAGGTTGAACAGAGAATAACAATTGTATTTTTTGCTATATTGATATGCCTTTATATCTTTATAACAATAAAATACGACATCCCGCGCGTTACGGATTATTTTAAATCATCGCTTCAGCGGTAATAAAAATTAAAATATAAAAGCATGCTGCAATCTAAATTATTTTATAAAACAACAAGAGAAAAATCTGCGGAGGCGGAAGCGATTTCCCACGATTTGCTGGCACGGGCCGGATTTGTGGACCAGCTGATGGCAGGAGTCTATTCTTTTTTGCCGCTGGGATTCAGAGTTTTGAAAAACATTGAAAATATAATCAGGAAAAATATGGTTGAAGCGGGCGGACAGGAAATTCTAATGCCTGTTTTGCAGCCAAAAGAAAATTGGGTAAAAACCGGAAGATGGAATAATTTGGAAATACTTTTTAAAGTTTCTGGTTCCGGCGACAAGGAATATGCGCTAGGTCCGACGCACGAGGAAGTTGTGAGCCCATTGGCAAAAAAAATTATTTTTTCATACAGAGACTTGCCATTTTCGGTTTTTCAAATTCAGACAAAATTTAGGGATGAATTGCGGGTAAAATCAGGATTGCTGAGGACAAGGGAATTTTTGATGAAAGATATGTATTCTTTTCATGAAAGCCAGGCGGACTTGGACAAATATTACGATAAATTGACAAAAGTTTATTTCAACATCTTCAAAGAATTGGGGATTGGGAAAGATACGTACTTAACCCTGGCTTCTGGGGGAACTTTTTCAAAATATTCCCATGAGTTTCAAATGCTTACTCCGGCAGGCGAAGATACAATTTATATTTGTAATAAGTGCAAAACTGCAATAAACAAAGAAATAAAAGAAGAAAATCCGGCATGCCCGGAATGCAGTTCGGATAATTTTGAAGAAAAAAAAGCGGTTGAGGTTGGAAATATTTTTAAACTGAATACAAAATTTTCTCTCCCCTTTGACCTGAAATTTAAAGATAGAGACGGAACAGAAAAGCCTGTATTTATGGGATGTTTCGGAATTGGTCTGGGAAGAGCAATGGGTTCGGTTGTTGAGACAAACTATGACGACAACGGAATTATTTGGCCAAAATCAATTGCTCCGTTTGCGGTTCATTTGATAGAAATAGGTTCTAACGACAAAAAAGTTAAAGCCACGGCATTGAAAATTTATCAAGATTTGCAAAAAGAAAATATTGAAGTATTATATGATGATAGAGTAGACAAGACAGCCGGAGAAAAATTTGCAGACGCAGATTTAATCGGCATTCCTTACAGGGTTGTTGTCTCGGAAAAAACATTGGCTAAAAATTCAGTCGAGATTAAGGAAAGGGATAAAAAGTCAGTAAAACTTGTTAAGGCAAAACAGTTGGTGAAAATCATAAAATAAATGTTTAAGAGGATACGCTCATTACTATCGGTGGACATGGCGATTGATTTAGGAACCGCTAACTCTTTAGTTTACGTGAAAGACAGGGGAATAATAATCAATGAGCCGTCGGTTGTAGCGATAAATAATAAAACCGGCCAGATTTTGGCAATTGGGGAAGAAGCAAAAAAAATGGTTGGCCGCACGCCAGCTTACATTTCAGCTACAAGACCGCTTGTGAATGGCGTAATTTCCGACTTTGAAGTGACAGAGCAAATGTTAAAATATTTTATTGAAAAAGCCATTGCTTCCGGCAAAAAAATATTCAGCATGCCAAGAGTTATCATTGGCATTCCTTGCGGAGTCACAGAGGTGGAAAGAAAGGCGGTAAGGGACGCGGCAAAAAATGCAGGAGCAAGGACGGTTTTTTTGATTGAGGAGCCGCTTGCTTCAGCCATTGGAGCCAAACTGCCCATACAGGACGCCGGCGGTAATTTTATTGTTGATATTGGCGGAGGGACAACAGAAGTGGCGGTAATTTCTCTTGGGGGCATAGTAACCTCAAGAAGTCTGCGCATTGCCGGAGATAAATTAGATAATGATATTATCGACTTTGCCCAAAAAGAATATAAGCTTTTAGTCGGCCAGAGAACAGCAGAGCTTTTAAAAATAAATATCGGATCAGCTTTGCCTTTAAAAGAAAAAAAAGAAATGCCCATGCGCGGAAGAAATTTGGTAACCGGCTTGCCAGAGGAAGTGGTGGTTTTTAACGATGACATCCAAAGAGCCTTAGACAGATCCGTAAAACTGATTATTCAGGCTATTAAAACAACAATTGAGGAAACTCCGCCGGAATTATTGGCTGACGTAATGACTAATGGAATTTATTTGGCGGGTGGAGGAAGCTTGCTGCGCGGTTTGGATGTTTTAATTTCCAAAGAAACAAAAATGCCATGTAAAATAATTGATGACCCGCTGACAGCAGTTGTGAGGGGAGCTGGAATTGCTTTGGAAAATATCCAGACCCTGGCGGATGTTATGTCTAAAGATGAAGAAGGAGCAGTCCCAAGGTAATTTATTTTTTGTTAGTATAAATTAAAAGTATGATTTCAAAGGAAGAAGTAAAACATATTGCAAAATTGGCGAGATTGGAATTGACGGAAAAGGAAACGGAAAAAATGCAGAAAGATCTATCGGAAATTTTGGATTATTTCAATCTTCTTAAAAAAGCCCCAAATCCGGCAAAAACTAAAAATTTTGTAGTTGGCAATAAAAATTTACGCAAAGACGAGACAACCCCCCGGAATGCTACTATAGCAGAAAAACTGATTGCTGCGGCCCCAGATAAAAAGGACGGCTATATTAAGGTAAAATCAATACTGTAATGGAACTGGCCGATTTTACAATTAAAAAAGCTCGCGAAGGCCTGAAAAATAAGGAGTTTTCTTCGGTTGAACTGACAGAAGCTTATTTAGACAGGATTAAAAAAATTGATAAAGATTTAAACGCTTTTTTATCAGTGACGGAAGAATTAGCTTTAACGCAGGCAGAGCAGGCTGATAAAAAAATTGCTTCAGGAGAGTTTTTAGAGTTAATTGGCGTGCCCTGCGCAATTAAAGACGCAATTTTAGTTGAAGGGCAAAAATGCACAGCCGCTTCAAAAATTTTAGAAAACTATATTGCTCCCTATGACGCAACTGTAATTAAAAAATTAAAAGAGCAGGGGGCTGTTATTTTGGGAAAAACAAATACAGATGAATTTACAATGGGTTCATCTACTGAAAATTCAGCGTTTGGCGCAACAAAAAATCCGCACGACAGCGCAAGAGTAGCCGGAGGGAGTTCTGGCGGTTCTGCTGCTTCTGTTGCCGCAAACGAAGCATGTTTTTCTTTGGGCTCTGACACAGGGGGCTCAATAAGGCAGCCGGCATCTTTTTGCGGAGTTGTGGGGTTGTGCCCTACTTATGGAGCTGTTTCAAGATATGGTTTGATTGCTCATGCGTCGTCACTAGATCAAATAGGGCCATTTGCTAAGAATGTTGAAGATGCAAAAATTGTTTTTGATGTCATTAAAGGAAAAGATTCAATGGACGCAACAAGCGTTGAGCCAGGTATTTCAAATTTCAAATTTCAAATTTCAAATTTAAAGATTGGAGTTCCAAAAGAGTATTTTGCCAAGGGCATTGAACCCGAGGTCGAAAAAATAATTCGAGGAGCTATAAAAAAAGCAAAAGAAGCGGGGGCAAAAATTGTGGAAATGAGCCTGCCAAGCTCAGAGTTTGCTTTGGCTTGTTATTATATTATTGATCCATCTGAAATATCGGCTAATTTGGCCAGATTTGACGGAATAAGATACGGATTGTCCGAACCCGCAGAAAATCTCTCGGAAGTATATTTAAAAACAAGAGGAAGGGGACTGGGAGAGGAAGTAAAAAGAAGAATTATGATTGGAACATATTGTTTGTCATCCGGATATTATGATGCATATTACAAAAAAGCGCAGGAGGTCCGCGAATTAATAAAACAGGATTTTGCCAAGGCTTTCAAAACAGTTGATGTTCTGTTTTGTCCGGTTTCCCCTTTCCCCGCATTTAAAATAGGCGAGAAAGCAGATAATCCGATGTCTATGTATCTGGCTGATATTTATACCATTCCTTTGAAATTAGCCGGTTTGCCAGGGTTATCAATGCCGGCCGGAAAAATTGGGAATTTACCGGTGGGACTTCAAATAATCGGCAATCACTTCCAAGAAGACAAAATTATGAGTATAGCCGAACAGTTGGAAAAAATGTTATAATAGAAAAATGAGCTGGGAAGCATTATACAATTTTTTCGGAATAAAAGATTTTATCTATTTTATATCCTCGTCTCAAATACAAGACTTCCTTTTTCCGGTGAAGTTAATTTTCGTTGCCTGCGCGATGTTTTTTTTGGCATTCGTTATTTATTTTATGATTAATTCCTCCTGGCTTCGATATAAGTTTTTAGAGGATGTTTCGGAATTTTTTGCCTGGCAGGCGTACGGACAAAAACAAATGTCAAAGCAATGGGCCAGAATTAAAAAACGAACAGAATCGGG
>JAPLZD010000056.1 GCA_026395195.1 Candidatus Staskawiczbacteria bacterium | reverse complement strand
CCAATTAATAATCCGCCAAGAGCTTCGGGTCCCAAAATAAATCCAACTAAAATTGGAGCTGCAATTGGAATTAAAGCCGGAATCATCATTTCTTTGATTGCGGCTTTTGTAACAATATCAACGCATTTTCCATATTCTGGTTTTGCAGTTCCTTCCATCAAGCCTGGAATATTTTTAAATTGTCTTCTTACTTCTTCAACAACTTTTCCAGCTGTTTTTCCAACAGCTCCCATTAAAAAGCTGGCGAATAAATATGGCAAAAGTCCTCCAATTAACAAACCTGCAATAACTTTTGGATCAGATAAAACAAAATTGACTGCTCCATTTACCCCAACCTGCTCTGAATATGCCGAGAACAAAACCAATGCCGCCAAACCGGCCGAAGCAATGGCATAACCTTTTGTAACTGCTTTTGTGGTGTTTCCAACTGCGTCCAATGCATCTGTAATTTTTCTGACATCTTCTGGCATTCCAGCCATTTCTGCAATTCCGCCGGCGTTGTCTGTGATTGGGCCATATGCATCAACTCCAACAACAATTCCGCTCACAGAAAGCATTGTCATAACTGCAAGAGCTACTCCATAAAGTCCTGCTAATTGAAAGCTGACAATTGTTCCAAAAGCAATTAGCAAAACAGGATATGCTGTTGACTGCATTCCCAATCCAATTCCGCGAATTATGTTTGTGGCATGGCCCGTTTCGCTGGCTTTAGCAATTGATTTTACAGGATTATATTTTTTTGAAGTGTAATATTCTGTAATCACAAACATTCCAATTGTAATCACCAATCCAACCAATGTGGACAAATACAAATTCATTACTGAAATTGCCTGGTCTGCCATTAATTTTGCAATTACAGGATAAAATGCAATTGCACTCAAAACAACCGTTGCTGCAATTCCTTTATACATTGCCCCCATTATGTTTTGCGACTTTCCTAATTTTACAAAGTAGCTTCCAATTATAGAAGTTAAAATTGAGACAGCGCCTAAAATCAACGGCAATAAAATAAATTGCGGGCTTCGGGGAAATAACAATCCTCCCAAAATCATTGTGGCAACTGTGGTAACTGCATAAGTTTCAAAAATGTCAGCTGCCATGCCCGCGCAATCTCCAACATTGTCGCCAACTTGATCGGCAATAACTGCGGGATTTCTTGGGTCGTCTTCAGGAATTCCTTTTTCAACTTTTCCAACCAGGTCAGCCCCCACGTCTGCGGCTTTTGTGTAAATACCTCCGCCAACCCTGGCAAAAACTGAAATCAAGCTGGCTCCAAATCCCAAACCAATCAAAGCTCGCATGTCGCCATTTGTAAAAATATAATATCCTGAAACTGCCAGTAATCCCAGGCTTACCACCATTAAACCCGTTATTAAACCTCCTTTGAAAGAAATATCTAAAGCGCGCGCTAAACCCCTTTTTGCGCCTTCGGCAACTCTTGTGTTTGCCTGAGTTGAAACAATCATTCCAATAAATCCTGAAACTCCGCTCAAAACTGCTCCAATTAAAAATCCAATGGCAATTTTCCAGCCCATAAAAAAGAGCAAAATAAAAATTACCAAACCTACAATACCAATTGTTTTATATTGTCTTTTCAAGTAAGACATTGCGCCTTCTTGAACTGCGGCTGTAATTGCAATTGCTTTATCACCGGCAGCTGGAGCTTTTCTGATTTGAGAAACCAGAAACCACACAAACGCAATCGCAAAAAGCGACACTATAATCGGAAAATATATTAGCGACATGAAACAATTTTCAATTTTCATTAAATTTTCAATGAAAAAGAATCTTGATAACTGACAATTAAATTATTTTTTATTTTTTAGGGTTATCCATAAAGATCTATAGCTGGATAACCTTTTTCTAAAAGTTTTTCATAAACCACTTTAAATGATTGATGGATTTCCATTTTTGATTTTAATTTGCTTTTGAAAATTTCCCAACCAGACGCCTCGGCCTTGCCATCAAATCCATCAGAGTCTCTTAATTTCACGTATTGCTCCCATAAATTTGTGGCATTTCCTAAACCGTTTTGTTCACAAATTTCCTTAATATCATTATAGAGTTTATTCTTTTCTAATTCATGCTCGTGTTGGTTTGTCCAACTGCTAGAGAGTATTTCTACCGTATAATTTACCCCAGAATCTTCACTAGGATTTTCGCGAGTATCTTTGCATATATCATAAAAATGCTTATTAACATCGTCCATTGTCATGCCATCTTGTAATTTTATTGGTCCTGGATATTTTTCTCCTAGCGCTCTCATAGCGAGGGTTTCCAATGTATCTATCCTTTGACCATAAGCTTTAAAAAGATTCTCAGCTGAAGTTACGGCCCAAGCACCTTCTAATCTAGTCCAAAAATTATTGTAATCATAACATTCGTCTCCGCCGTAGGATACAGCAGCTACTTCAAATGCATCACCCTCCCCATTTTTGAAATTTCTATCAAAGTCAGCCATTGTAAGAGGGTCCTTAAGATGCTTAAGCCAACCTTTTTTATTTTTTAATACATCTCGAAGACGATCTTCATCAACTTTTATTTCCACTTCTTTTTCCGGCTCTGTTATCGGTTTGTCTTTGTCGTGTTGCGATGTTTCTGGCATAATTTTTAAAAATAAATTTAATTATTTTTCTTCGGTTGGATTGTCGGCTGGTTTTTCCTTTGCCTCGCCGGAGCTGTCGTCAGCGGAGGCGGGTTCGGTGGCGTCGTCAACTTCAGCAGGGGTTTCCTCAACTGCTTCACCGTCGGGTCCCAATTTTTCTTTTTTAGCTTTTGTCTTCTTGGCTTTTTTCTTTGGCTTATCTTCGTCTTTCTTTTCTTCTTTTTCTTCTTTTGCCGCGCTTTCGGCTTCATCGCCTTCTGCTGGGACATCTTTTGTTTTTATATCAATTTTCCAGCCGGTTAGTTGGGCGGCTAAACGCACATTCCTGCCATCTTTTCCAATGGCTAAAGAAAGCTGGTCTGCTGGCACATAAACAACCGCTGTATTTTTATCTTCAACTTCTACTTCAACAATTTTTGCCGGTGCCAGCGCATTGGCAATAAACTTCTCCGGTTTTTCCTGCCATTCAATAACATCAATTTTCTCTCCGCCCAACTCATTTATAACTGCCATAATTCTTGTGCCTCTTTGGCCAACGCAAGCGCCAATTGGGTCAACCTGCTCTTCATTCGAGACAACCGCAATTTTTGTGCGGAATCCCGGCTCGCGCGCAATTGCTTTTATAACAACTGTGCCCGAGGCAATTTCAGGAACTTCCAGCTCAAATAATTTTGAAATTAATTTTGGATAAGCTCTTGAAAGCATCACAACCGAACCTTTTGGGGTGTCTTCAACTTTCATTATGTAAAGTTTCAGGCGCTGGCTTGGCCTGTAAAACTCTCCTGGAATAT
>JAPLZD010000007.1 GCA_026395195.1 Candidatus Staskawiczbacteria bacterium | reverse complement strand
AGAGATTTGAAGGCAACAATAGCTATAATAAAAAAGGTAAAACCGTTTTTGGTGATTAACTGCGCCGAGGCAGATTGGAACTTAAATGTTTACCGGGCCTGCCTTAAAAATAAGGTGCACGTGATTGATTTGGGTTCGGACATTCCAATGACAAAAATACAATTGGCAATGGATTCTACATTTAGAAAACAAAAACTTATTGCCATCACTGGCTGCGGCTCCACCCCTGGTATAAATAATATAATGTTAGACTATGCTGTCGGACTTTTGGATACAATAAACACCGTTAATGCTGGATTTGCATGGAATTCAAACATCAAAGAGTTCGTTGTGCCTTTTTCCATGCCAAGCATTGTGGAGGAATTTACGGTGCCGGCCACGATGATGAAAAACGGAAGATGGCTTAAGAAAAAACCCATGAATACAATCAAGGGCAGGAGATATCAGGAAATCGGTAGAAATAAATGTTTTTTAGTCAGGCACCCGGAGCCTTATACGTTTTATTTTTACTACAAAGATAAGGGCATTAAAAATATAAAATTTTTTGCCGGATTTCCAACTCATTCTTTTTCCATGATTTATAATTTTATAAACTTGGGGTTGGCGTCGAAGGAAAAAATTCAAATAGATGGTTCGGAAATACAGCCGATAGAATTCTTAACAGAAATATTAAGAAAATCAGAGGTTCCGGAAGGTTATAAAGAAAATGAGGTTTTATGGGTTGAAGCAATAGGGAAGAAAGATGGTAAAAAGAAAGCAATATTCATGGAATGCATTGCCGATACTTTGCCGGGTTGGGAAGACGCCGGGTGCAACATTGACACCGGCATTCCAGCCTCAATAATTTCCCAAATGATAATAAACGGCCAAATTAAAGCATGGGGTTCTTTTGCACCGGAAGGTGTAGTTCCCAAAGAAGATTTTTTTAAGGCGCTGAAAGAAAGAGACATGGATGTATATATGAACGGCAGAATAATAAATTAAATCAAAACAAAAAACCCACGACCGAAGTCGGGGTTTTTTGTTTTCAGTTTATCTGCTGAAATTTCTTGGAGGCCTCTTTTTTTGCCAGCATTCGCGGCAATAAATTGGCCTGTCAGGGGCTGGTTCAAAAGGAAGCTCTGTAATTTCTACTCCGCATTCGGAGCATTTCCAGTTTCCTTTTATCATTGCTCTTGGAGCAAAACCCCTGTCATTGTTTCTGTCGAACATTTTGTTTTCTTTTTTTGACGAATAAAACGACCTTTGCTTCAAAGTCGTTTTATCGACTTATTAGCTTGATTCTATTATACTCTTTTTAATTTACCCCGTCAAGTCTTTATCTTTTTGCTCTAAAATGTATGATAAAGATGAATATAATTAAATTTTAATGTTATGAAAAAAGAAATTTGGTTGATAATAATTTTAGCATTAATTATAGTCGGATTGGGAGCCTTTTTGCTTTTTGGTCCTCATACAACTCCAACCCTGCGAGGGGGCAATGGCGGTATCGAAATTAGTTTTGTGTCCGGTGATTCTTCGCCAATGACAATTAAGGGTTATGTTACGGGCAAGAATGGCTGGGCTGGTTTTGAAGGCCAAGTTGGAACTGTTAAATTATTGGATGCTTCCGGAAAAGAATTGGCCAATGGAGTTTTAACCGCAACTACTGAATGGACAACTCTGCCGACTAATTTTGAAACCACTTTAAATTTTTCATCAGCAAAAGCGCAATCAGGAACATTAGTTTTTCACAACGAAAACGCCAGCGGATTGCCAGAAAAAGACAAAACATTTACATTGCCAGTAAAAATTAAATAGAGTGAATTTTAAAATATTAAAAAAATCAAAAATTAGCAGGGCAAGGTTGGGATTTTTGGAAACAGAGCACGGAGTTGTTGAAACTCCGTGTTTAGTTCCGGTTGCAACGCAGGCTGTTATAAAAACTTTAGACAGCAAAGAAGTTGAAGCAACAAAATCGCAAATTTTAATTGCCAATACTTTTTGGCTGCACTTAAGGCCCGGCGAAAAAGTAGTAGAAAAATCCGGAAAGTTGCATAAGTTTATGAACTGGAAAAAACCATTGATGACAGATTCAAGCGGATTTCAGGTTTTTTCTCTGGGGTTTGGAAAGGATTTTGGCTTAACCAAGTTTTCGCTCGGCAAACCTCGCTCAATTAGTTTGGGTGCTCAGCCGCAGCAATTAAAAATCAATAATGACGGAGTTGTTTTTCGCTCACCCATAAACGGTGATGAATTATTTATTGGGCCAAAAGAATCAATAAAAATACAGGAAAAGTTGGGAGCAGACATTATTTTTGCTTTTGATGAATGCACTCCGCCCTTGGCCGATTATAATTATGTAAAAAAATCTTTAGAAAAAACTCATCGCTGGGCAAAAATTTGTTTGAAGGCGAAAAAATCCAGGCAGGCTATTTTGGGAATAGTTCAAGGTTCGGAATTTAAAGATTTAAGGCAGAATAGCGCAAAATTTATAAATTCATTGGATTTTGACGGCTTTGGAATTGGCGGAGATTTATGGAGAAATAAAGGGGGGACAAACAGGGTTTTAGACTGGGTGATTCCAGAATTAAATGAAAAAAAGCCCCGCCACATGCTGGGCGTTGGATATTTAGAAAACATAGAAGACATTATCAAATCAGGAATTGATTTGTTTGATTGCACGGTGCCGACACATTACGCAAGAAGAGGAATT
>JAPLZD010000038.1 GCA_026395195.1 Candidatus Staskawiczbacteria bacterium | reverse complement strand
TTAATAACCTTTATCGTTGCTCCACTATAATCTTCCCATTTTTCAAAAAAATGCTCCGAAAATAAGTTTGAATTATAAAATTTATCCAATTCTCTAAACTTGAAAATCATCATTTCGTACAATGTTCCTTTTTGCTCTTTTCTACTCATAAATTCCCTAACCATCGGAATAAGGATTGGCTGTTCCACTTCTCTATCTTCTGCAACACGGATAAATAAAAGTCGGTCTAGAATTTTTTGAACGCCTTCGTCAAGGTCGTCAGGATTTACATCTTTATTCCACTGGCTTAGGTCTGTAATCAAAATTTCCCTGCATTCCTGTAAATCCTTATACAAAAGCGAGCTTATCGGTACTCTTTCCAATTTTTTCCCGATTTTTTCAGCGTATTTATCTAGCAAATCCTGTTGGAACGATTCGCGCGAAAGTAGCCACAAGTCATCAAATCTGCTTATAAATTCCTCACAATTAATTGAAAATAGCTTTTTATCCGATAAATTTCCTTTGATGTTCTGAGCATTAAAAATAATCACGGTTTCAAAATTTGTTAGCACTGCCCAAGTTACACCCTTATTAAATGAATACTTTATCGCCTGGTTCGCGGAATTTATGTCGTGAATATCAGACCTAAATGGCTTCGCTTCAAGATAAAATTTAATCCTATCATTCAGGTAAAACCCGTAATCGACTCTTTCTGAAGAAATTTTTTCTTCAGCAGAAACTTCTCTTGCTTTGACATTATAAACATCCCAGCCGAGCAACTCAAAAAGCGGGAGAATAAAATCCTTTTTTGTCTGTTCCTCGCTATAAGATTTTAACCTACCTGACGATTTTTCTTTTTCGTATTTTTCAACGAGTTGTTTTATTTCTTCTTTGACCTCTTTTTGCATATTCTATAATTAAACCATCAATTTAGGGCTTTTTCAAGGCAAATCTTAAGATAAGTAACAGCTCAAGACGCCAAACGAGAGAAAACCTCAGGTTATCATATGATAACTGACAAATCTCAGGTTAATGAGCGTTAACTTAATTACTTCCTTATTTTTATACTTTGTAAAATTCCAAGTGAAACAAAGTTGCCGATTAGGCCTGAACCTCCGTAAGAAATAAATGGCAGATAAATGCCGACGACTGGCAGCAGAGATAAATTCATTCCTATATTTATAAAAAATTGGGCGGTTAGAATTATTGCAAAACCAGAGGCGAACAGCCGTGGAAAATTAGACTGCGATTGCACGGCCACCAATAAAACCCTCCAAACTAAAAACCCATAAATAATAAATAGCGCCGCAATCCCTGCTATCCCCCATTCTTCGGCAATTACAGAAAAAATAAAATCTGTGTGGGGCTCGGGCAAGAACCCGTACTGCACCTGGCTTCCTTTTGCCAACCCCTGGCCAAAAATTTGCCCGGATCCAATGGAAATTTTTGTCTGGTTTTGGCTCCAGGAAGCTCCAAAATAATCATAGGGGAATAAAAATGCTGTAATTCTTTGTTTTTGGTAATCCTTCAACAAAAAGCCCCAGGCAAAACCGGCAACAAGCACAAAACATAAAAATAATACCAGAAAATGGTTTATTTTAATCCCTGAAATTAATAAAATGCCCAGCCAAACCAATAGAATAACCGCTGTTCCTCCAAGGTCGGGTTTAATAAAAATCAGCACCGCCGGCAATAAAACATACAAACCTGAGAAAATAATATGCCTGATTTTATACATTTCAACGTGCCTCATTGAAAAATATTTCGCCAGCAAAACCACCAAAACAATTTTTGTCGGCTCAATAGGATCTGCAGATAGAATTCCTATTTTATACCAGCCACGGGTTCCTTTTATAACCGGCGCAAAGAAATGCAGCCCCAAAAGCAGAGCCACGCATATTCCATAAAAAACCAAAATTAAATATGAATTATTGCGCAAAATCCTATAATCTAAAAGGCTAACTGCCACCATTATGGCAAGGCCCAAGATAAAAAAAATCACCTGCTTTTCAAAATTAGAAAAATTATTTTTTGCTACGCAAGTGCTCCAAATGCCGGCCAAACCAAAACAAACCAGCAACACTGCTGGAATTATCAGCCCCCAATCAAGCTTTCTAAGATAATTTAAAAAAGGCACTCTACTTTATAAAATTTAAAAATTCTTGTTCGTCTAAAGTTTTTACGCCAAGTTTGCGGGCGCGGTCGACCTTGCTCCCCGGGTCTGAGCCTACCACAACATAATCTGTTTTTGAAGACACAGATTCTGAAACATCTCCGCCTAGTTCTCTAATTTTTGCCCGAGCTTGGTCGCGAGACATTTTTTCTAAACTTCCTGTCAAAACGAATGTTTTGCCTTTTAGCTTATCACTTCCTGCTTTAGGCTTCGGATTTGTAATTTCTAATTTACTTTCCAGCTTGTCTAAAAACTTTAAATTATCTTTTTGGCCAAACCATTCGTGAATTGATTTTGCAACAATTGGCCCAATATCTAAAATCTTTTCAAAATCTTCCAGTTTCGCTTCTTTTATTTTTTTTATATTTTGGAAATGTTTTGCTAAATCAATTGCGGTTTCTTCGCCCACATTTCTAATTCCCAAAGCATAAATAAATTTTGCCAAGGCAATCTCTTTTTTATTTTGAATTGTTTTTATTAAATTTTTAGCTGATTTTTCTGCAAACCTTTCCAAACCTACCACATCTTCTTCTTTTAAATCAAACAAATCTGAAGGATCCTGAATTATACCTTCGTCTAATAACCTGTCAATAATTTTTGGACCCAAGCCGTCAAAATTAAAAGCCGTTCTTGAAGCAAAATGATAAAAATTTCTTCTCTGCTTGGCAAAACATTTTGGATTTGGACACCGCAACAAAACTTCTGTTTCTGACTTCTCCAACTTTGTTCCGCAAGAAAGGCAATGAGTTGGCATTTTAAAATTTCTCTCATGGCCGGTCCGCAGCTCCGGCAAAACTTTTATAATGTCTGGAATGACATCTCCGGCCCTGCCAACAATAACCGTATCTCCAATTTTTAAACCCAATCTTTTTATTTCGTCTTCATTATGCAAAGTCGCCCTGGTAATTGTAATCCCCGTAACTTGTACAGGTTCTAAAACCGCAACTGGTGTCATGGCCCCGGTTCTGCCAACCTGTACTTTAATATCTAAAACTTTTGTTGTTGCCTCTGCCTGCGGAAACTTAAAAGCAATCCCAGCACGAGGAGCTTTGCCCACAATTCCAAGCTTTTCAAAAATTTCATTATTATTTATCAAAACAACAACTCCGTCAATTTCATAATCTAATTTTTCCCTCTCTTTTTTCCAATGCTCCCTAAATTGTAAAACTTCATCCAAATTCTTGCAGTATTTATTATGCTTGTTTGTTTTAAAACCCAATTCTTTTAATATTTTGTGCTTATCTTCATGGGTTTTTTGCCCAAAGTCAGTAAGCAGCTCATAGGCAAAAGAGTCTAATTTTCTTGACGAGGTAATTTTTGGATCTAACTGCCTTACAGAACCCGCCGCAATGTTTCTTGGATTTGCATAAACAGCTAATCCTTTTTTCTTTTGCTCTTTATTTATTCTTTCAAATTCTTTTTTGGTGATAAAAACTTCGCCGCGGACAATTATTTCCCGTTTTTCATTTATTGCCAGAGGAATTGCTTCAACTGTTTTTAAGTTCTGCGTAATATCTTCTCCAATGCTTCCATCCCCTCTTGTAGAACCGGCCTGCAAAATTCCATTTTTGTAAATTAATTCAATTGCCAAGCCGTCAATTTTTAATTCAACATAATAGTTAATTTTACTTTTTTCTTTATCAGATAATAATTTAAAAAACCTTTCCTGCCAATCTTGCATATCTTCTTTTGAAAATGCGTCGTTAAAAGAAAGCATTCTTTGAGAGTGTTTTACTTTTTTGAATTCTTTTAAGGGTTTGCCTCCGACTCTTTGCGTTGGCGAATCTTCTGTTATTAAATCCGGATATTCCTGCTCTAAATCAAAAAGCTCTTTTTTTAAAGAGTCCAATGCAGCATCTGAAATTTCCTGCTTATCTAAAACGTGATATAGATACCGATGATGGTTTATAGTTTCCCTTAATTTTTCTATTCTTTTTTTTGCTTCTTGTTTGCTCGGCATAATTACTTTTTATTCAAGATTATGGGGTGCAATAAGGAACCTTTGTAACTGTTTTTTCGTTGGGTCCAGGTGCTGCCGGAGGCCCCATTGTATCTTTGATTTCCAAGTTGACATAATAAGCCGTAGCTGGAGTTGTATCACCAGTAGTCCAGGTTACCGCCCAAAAAGCATTTGCATATTGTCCTTCCGCGCAGGAAGTAGAAGTATTATATGCGTTGCTGGTATAGCAATTAAGATCAATTGAATCTACCAAGCTATTATCAGAATATTTATATATTTTAGCTGTAACCGGACTCACGGCGACATTATTAACGTCAACTATATGGGCATAAATAGAAATTGACGCTCCCCCTGGAATAGACAGCGGATATATGCAATCGTTATCTACAACAATTGCTCCTTCGCCCTTTTCAATCACAAGTATTACTTTAAATTTTCTTGACGAACCTTTATACTTCCCCAGAGAATCTATTTGAAAAATAGAGTTCTTTCCGTCAGCTGACGGCTTAATAGATGCATCAACATGATATTTTCTGCCGTCGGAAGCCGTGTCAAAAGCCGTGTCAAAAGAAACTTTGCAATCGTCGCAAACGCCAGGATCACATCCCTTAGAATGACTCGCAACATCTCCATCGGCAATTTGAGGCGGAGCACTATTATTACAGTAAATGCTATGTTCGGTAGAATCAATGTTTGCGGAAGTATCCTCGGTGCAGGCATAAGGATTAGTTTGCAGGTCATGAAGATTCATTGTGCATAGGCCCCTCTCAATTTTTATTGGGTCGCCACTTGCATCTGTTGGCGTTGAAAAAACCTTAGTATCATAATAAAGAACTTTTTCCACTCCGCTGTCAGCAGCAGAAACACTGATTGTAGAGTTTCCCATGTTTCTTATAATTTTAATTTCGCTGTACAGAAGCCCGCTGATGGAAAAAACCACGGCAAGAATAATTACCATTATAAAGAATGCTATAATCAGTGAAACTCCTTTTTTATTTTTAACAAAAAATATCCTCATCATTTTACATTAAGATTTCTTTGGGAAACCGTTGTTTGAAAAGTCCTTTCCGGCTCGCTGTCGCCGGGAACCGAAATATTAAAAACAATTGTTATTCTGGGCTGTACAAAATCAGCGTCAGAAGCCCCGCATGCATACTCCTGTCCAACACAACTCGCCGACGTACCGTCTTTTCCATTTATGGAAATTCTCATGGAGTTTACAACAAAGCTCGGCGAAGTGATTGCTACCGGCTCTGAGCCGTTTCTTATTTCTTTTACGACTCCATTATCCAAGAAAAATTCCTGGCAAAGAGGATTTCCATTAATAACATCCGATTGATTCAAAAATTTTACCCCCCGGTATGCTCCACCATCAAGACGCGTCAATAAATAAATAAATCCGCCATTAACTGTATCCGATTTAATGCCATCTTTGTCTTCATAAACCATGCAGTTGTAATTAAGCTCGGGCCTTGCCATCCTCAAACCTTTTGACATGTATTCTAATGCATAGCTGACTTGGTTTAAAAGCTGCTCTTGGGCTAAAATTCTTTTTTGATGGCTGACAACAGAGAGAAATATAGAAACAGCCGCTCCAATGACAAACAAAAATATAGCCATGACAACAGCCATTTCCACAATAGTAAATCCCTTGTTTTTTTTATTTACGGCGTCCATATTGGGTTGAGTGAATAATTATACCAATCGTATAGGGTCGCTACAATTGTAACGCAGTTAGCCGGATTACAATCGCTCGCCAAATTTCCGGCGCTGAAAATGGTTCCTTTTTGGTCCCAGGAAGTTTCAACAATAACCTTAATAATATGATTGCTGCTTCCATCTACGTCTGTTAACGGCTCAATCTTAATTTTTCTTTTAAATTTTGTTGGCGAACCGGTTTGGTCGTAAGAATAAATTCCATTTTTCAAAAACAAATACCTATCCGACCAGGTTGCCAGGTTTGTTGCCAAATAATCTGCTTCGCATCCTATTGAATGACAATCAACGCTATAATTGATTGCATCATCGGAAAGCCCGTCAAGCCAGCTGGCGTTAGCTCCCGCATCTATATTAAGCCAATTACTGTCTCTGATATTCCTGACTATTTCCATGCCTTCCTGGCCAAGATAGGCCGCTATCAGCCTGTCCGTTGCATCATAAACTAAAGAAGCCATAACAGAAAAAGCAGCAAAAATTCCAACAACAGCAAAAGACAGAATAAAAATCGTGATCATCAGCTCAATTATTGTAAATCCCTTTTTATTTTTTGAATCCTTTTGCATTTTTTAAGTTATTCAATTTTTACAAGACCCGAGGTATTCACCCACACTGTTCTTTCCGCCGAATTGTCGGAAAGCAATCCCAAAACAATTCCCACCTCGGAGCTCGGCTGATGGTCGCATAGCTGCACGCACTTAGTATCAATATTAACAAAATCCGGCGGACTGAAATTTATGCTGACAAAATCTTGGTTGGTATTCACCAGCCTTTTTATATACAAATCTTTGTTTTCCTTTGAAACATCTATTTCATCTAAAATGCAATCCGAACTGGGGCTGGTTACATCTGTGCAATAAATATAAGCAGAAGGGCCGTCATAATTTTTGCTGCCAAGGTCATTGTCTACGTCCGACAAGTCAGCATATACAACATAATTTGTTGTCGTTGCGTTGGGGTCAACAAAAACATAAATGCCATATCCTTTTATGCTTGTTATTTCATTGCCAGCTGAGTCATGAGTCCTAAGTCCGGACAAACCCAAGTCTTGGGTTTTCCTTAAATCCTGCGCCAATTTGTAGGTTGCCCTTGAAAGCGCAAAATTTTTCAAAATCCTGGGAAAATCAGCTATTATAATCGTTGAAAATATGGCTATTATGACTATTACAACAACAATCTCTATCAAACTTATGCCTGGCTGAAAATTTCTATTTTTAAATTTTAAATAATTGCACATACCATTGAATTATTTGTTGCCCCCACATTAGCGCAACAAAAGCTCCTGTAATTAAAAATGGGCCAAAAGGAACTTCGCTTTTAAGATTTTTTCCGTAAAACCCGAGCAATATTAAACTTATTATAGCACCAAAAAAGAAAGCCAAAAACAAGGCTGCCAGCACATTCGCTAACCCAAGTAAAAGCCCCATTAAAATGGCCAGCTCCACATCGCCAAATCCCATCCATTTTCCCCTGGAAAAAAACCAAATTACCCAGAAAAATCCCGAAGCTATTGCAGCTGCTAAAATATAGCTGCCGAATGAGGCAAAATTTGAAGTAAATATCTCTGACAAACGATAGGCTAAATATATAAAAATAGCCGGAAATAAAACCTTTTCCGGAATTAAATAGTGTTTTAAATCGTAAACAAAAATAATAATTAAAACAGAGGCGATATAAAGCATAAAACAAAGTTTTATGAAATCCGAAGCACGAAATCCGAAATCCGAAACAAATCCAAATGACAAAAATATAAAAATAAATAAAACACCCGTTGATATTTCTACAATCGGATACTGCCAGGATATCTTCTTTTGGCAATAACGGCATTTTCCCTGCAATAATAAAAAACTAAAAACAGGAAACAAATCCTGCCAGCTTAAAATATGTTTGCAATGGGGGCAGAAAGATCGTCCGGTTGCTTTTTTATTTTGCTCCATTCGGTAAATTAAGCAATTTAAAAAGCTCCCAATGCAAACGCCAAAAATAAAAACAAAAACACTGAGAATTATCATTGTTTTATTCTATCATATATTTTTATTCTCCGCACTTGCCAGAATTAGTACATCGGACATCGCAGGAAGTGCCCGTTTCTTTTTTGTAGCTTGTTGAATCAATGCAAAAATAGTTTCCGTTTTTCAACGCAGAACAGGCGCACCAGGCATTATTAGTGTTGGGC
>JAPLZD010000062.1 GCA_026395195.1 Candidatus Staskawiczbacteria bacterium | reverse complement strand
ATGTATTTGAAAGAAATTGGCAAATCCAGCTTTTTGACGGCTAAAGAGGAAAAAGAATTGGCAAAACGAATTGAAGCCGGCGACGAAGAGGCAAAAAACAGACTGGCTTTAGCAAATTTAAGATTGGTGGTTTCAATTGCCAAAAAATATGTCGGGCGCTCGCCAAATTTGACTTTGCTTGATTTAATTCAAGAGGGAAATTTGGGATTATTTAAGGCGGTGAAAAAGTTCGACTGGAGAAAAGGGTATAAATTTTCGACTTACGCAACCTGGTGGATAAGGCAGTCGATTACAAGAGCTTTGGCCGACCAGGCTCGTACAATCAGAATTCCCGTGCACATGATTGAAACGATTTCTAAATATACAAAAATTAGGAAAAATCTTTTGCAGGAACTCGGACGCGAGCCCTTGGCCGAAGAAATTGCGGCCGAAATGGGTTTGGATGTTGAAAAAGTCCATCACATAAGAAAAATTGCGCAGAAAGCAGTTTCGCTTGAAACTCCGGTGGGCGAGGACAAAGACAAACAGGACTCTGTGCTGGCAGAATTCATAAAAGACGATAAAACAATCGCTCCAAACACCGAAGCATCAAGGAAACTTTTAAAGGACAGATTAAAAGAAATTTCCAGCGAATTAACGCCAAGGGAATTGAAAATTTTGGCTATGAGGTTCGGCTTAGATGATGGCGTAATGCACACGCTTGAGGAAACGGGGGAGGAATTTGGCGTTACTCGCGAAAGAATAAGGCAAATTCAAGCAAAGGCGCTGGAAAAATTGCGAAAACACAAAGAGCTCAAAAAAGTTAGAGACTATTACTAAAACATAAAAAAGCCCCGCCGAAGCGGGGCTTTTTGTTAAAATTTTATGCTGTAAATCCAAAATAAGTGAGCGCCAGGCCAATAATCAATCCGACAATTAATGCGTAGGGAATATATTGAAACATAGCTACTTTATTTGTCCAAATCCTAAATTGTTCTGGAATAAACAGCATAGTCAGGCCCTTTATTAAAGAAATCCAACCAAAGATTGTAATAACTACTCTCCAATCTTTAACCCAAAGATTGTGGGCTAAAATCATAGCAATTCCAATGACAAGAGTTGCCAGCCCCCAGCAGAACAATTTTGTATCGTTTTCTATTTCCGCAAACATCATTGCGATATATTTTTGTTTTAGAAGCATTGCAAGGGTGACCGCAACAATCGAAAGTCCCCAGAGCTCCGCTAAATAATTTGATAGCATTTTTTTTATTTATTAATAATATTTTAATTTTAGGTTAGAACCCCCAAGATTTTATCATCCTCCAAACAACAATCAAAAATAATATAATATAAAACACCACCAAATGCCAGGTTGGATACGCTATAAAATTGATTATTGACAGCAATATGTCTCCGAATGGCATTTTTTATTTAAAGCTGCGGAGATTTGGGAATTTTTTCCCACCCCTGCTGCAGAAAGTTTAATATTTCTTTTATCAGGTAATTAACTGGATTTAAAATTAAGTTTAAATTTATGCCCCATTTGCTTATGTCTAAAAATACAGAATAACGGCCAAATATGCGGCTTAAATCAAAACCGAAAATTCGTTGAAGCAAATAAAGAATTATCAGGAAGGCTATAATGCCGGCCACAGCTCTTACCAGCGGGCTTACAACTAATTTTAAAAAGAAATAAACTGCAATTACAATTACGACTATTGTTAGAACAGAAGCTATGTCCATATTAATCTATTATAATACCTGTTATTTGGCTGTTTTTGCCCCAGACAAATTTCCGACCGAAAAATTTCCCATATTTACTATTATCTCCGATACTTTTGACTGGGCCCATGATTGTACGTACCAGTTTATGCCAATAAAGGCCAAGGCGGCTATGGCGATAATTGTATATCCTACTACCGGAGAGACTTTTTTATCTAGCATCATATAATTTTTGTTAATTATATTAATTATTTTATTATATTATAATAATACCATAGAGCCAAAAAAGAATGCAAGCTCTTGCGTCAAGCTTGAAAAAAATGGTTTTATTTAGTAATATACAAATAAACATTCCGCAGTAGCTCAATGGTAGAGCAATTCCCTGTTAAGGAATGGGTTGTAGGTTCGAATCCTACCTGCGGAGCTCAGTAATCTAATAAAAAAAGCCCTTTTGGGCTTTTTTTGTGATAAAATGTATAAATATAACTAATAAATAATAATATGAATGATAAAAAGATGAATAGCAAAACTTGGCACGAAAAACATAGCCAAAATTTATCGACAGGCCAGCGCATTGCCGATGGGTTGGCGAAGGGAATGGGTTCGTGGGGATTTATAATTATCCAGACAATTCTTGTGGTAATCTGGATGATATTTAATATCGTAGCTTATGTTTATCACTGGGACCCTTATCCGTTTATTTTATTAAACCTTTTATTTTCCACGCAGGCGGCTTACGCAGCTCCAATTATTATGATGTCGCAGAATAGGCAGAATGACAGAGACAGATTTCAGGCAACAGAAGATTACAAAACAAATGTTGACGCAAAATTGGAAATAGAGGAAATGCAAAAAGCAATTTATCGCATTGAAAATGACAAATTGAGTGAAATACTTAAAAAGATAGAAGAGTTGAAAGGCAGATAATGAAAATAAGAAGAAGGTTTACCCCGTTAGAGGCCTGTCATAAAATTATTTTTAGAAAAAGAAGAGTTCTAAGACGAAGGCGGCCTCTAACGGGGTTTACAATCAAAAAAAGAGAGCAAGCTAGAACTTTTGTTGAAAACAGAATAAGTTATTTTAACAAATTCTATAACTTTAATATAAATCGCATTGCCATAAAAAACGCAAGTACGAGGTGGGGAAGCTGTTCGTCAAAAGGAAATCTGAATTTTAACTACAAAATTATTTATTTACGGCCCGAGTTGGCAGATTATTTAATTGTCCACGAACTTTGCCATTTGGGCCAGCTAAATCACTCCGGAAGGTTCAAAGCCCTTGTATCCAAAACAATTCCAGATTATGTTAAAATCAATAAAGAGTTAAAAAGAACAAACGTAAAATTTATATAATAATTTAAAGGTCGAAAATTTACTCTTAATTTAAAAAACATGGACAATCAAAACAATCAACAACAAAACGACTACACAAAAATGGACGACAAAGCTATTGCCACAATAAAAGCCAGCGCAATTTGGAATACAGTGGCAGCAGTAATAACATCGGTTGCAGGAATGCTGGCGTCTTATTATTTTGTCAGGAATTTATACGGAAATATGATGGGCCAGTACGGCCAGTATATCGGAGGCTATTTAGACCAAGTCTCAAGGCCCCAGCTGATAAATGTCGGAGCCTTGATAAGCGATGTAATCTGGGGAGCAATTGGCGGAGCTATTTCCGGCTGGGTGATAGCAAAATTTTACCCGGTTTTTGTCGGTTGGCAGAAGAGATTTGTCGGAAATAAACTGAATTCATTCTTCAAAATTTTATTTTGGCCGTATTTGGTCGGATTTGCCATTTCTCTTGTTGTGACGGGAGCTTTAAGTT
>JAPLZD010000036.1 GCA_026395195.1 Candidatus Staskawiczbacteria bacterium | reverse complement strand
ACTGAAAAAGCTGATTGCTCCAATATCAAAGGCTGCTATTGTTTCTCCTTTGGAAGAATTTTGAAAAAGAAAAATACCGGCTTGTTTGTGAGTGCTGTTAATGTGAAGGGTTGCTAAAGCATAAATATCAGCCCAGGAATGCAGACTTGAGAGATTAATTGCCAGGAATAATAAAGGAATGCTTAAATAAAAAAACTTTTTCAAGATATTCGATTTTAAAACAATCAATTGGTTCTGATATTATTTATGACTTTGACAAATCAATTTCTTTTGAAGGCGACTCGGGGCCATATTTGCAGTATGCATACACCAGAGCATTGTCTGTTTTGAAAAAAGCAAAAAATGAAGGCATGGAACATTTAATAATTATTATGCAAAAAATAAAATTGTAGATAAATCAGATGAATTTTCAGCATATAAGGTCGCGCTGACAAACGCATTTGCGCAGATTATGAAAAATGGAATGTGGATGCTTGGAATAAAAACTTTAGAAAAAATGTAATTACATGAAATTAAATAACACATATTATATTCTGCGTCATGGGGAGTCGAAAGGAAATGTAGAAAATATAGTTTCCTGCTGGCCGGAAAAATTTCATAATTTTTTGACAGAAAAAGGCAAAGAACAAATAAGAGCTGCTGCCGAGAAGCTGGAGAATAAAAATATAGATTTAATTTTTTGTTCCCCGTTGTTAAGGGCAAAAGAGACAGCAGGTATTGTCGGTAAAAAATTAAACATAAAGCCAAAGATTGATAAGAGATTGCGAGAATTAGGGTTTGGCATATTTAATGGCAAGCCGGTAGAAGATTTTGAAAGGCATTTTGCCAACCACGCAGATAGGATAATAAATAAACCGCCGAAAGGAGAAAATTATCAAGATGTTACAAAAAGAATGTTCGAATTTTTTAAAAATATAAATAAAAAATATAAAGGCAAAAATATTTTAATAGTCAGCCACCAGGCTCCCCTTTTGCTTTTAAGAGCAAAAGTTAACGGTCATTTATTATCGGAAAGCATTGAAAGTTTAGAAAAAATATTTCAAGAAAAAAGAATAACAAAAGGAGAATTAATAGAGTTAAATGAAAATAAAACGTTATGAGTTATAATTTTCCTGAAGAAGAAAATAAAATACTCAAATTTTGGCAGGAGAAGAAAATTTTTGAAAAGTCTTTGGAAAAAACAAAAGACAAAAAGACTTTTGTTTTTTACGACGGTCCTCCATTTGCCACCGGCACCCCGCATTACGGCCATTTATTGCAGAGCGTGATTAAAGACGCCATTCCCCGATACAAAACCATGCAGGGTTTTTATGTGCCCCGCCAATGGGGCTGGGATTGCCATGGTTTGCCCATTGAAAATATTGTTGAAAAAGAACTTGGCACAAAATCTAAAAAAGAAATAGTGGCAATGGGTGTAAAAAAATTTAATGATTTGTGCCGCGCTCGTATTTTTACTTTTATGCATGAATGGGAGACAATAATTCCTCGTTTTGGCAGATGGGCAGATATGGCGCATCCTTACCGAACAATGGATTTTGACTATATGCAGTCAGAGTGGTGGGCATTCAAGGAATTGTACAAAAAGGGGCTCATTTACGAGGACTACAGATCTATGCATATTTGTCCGCGATGCGAAACTACTTTGAGCCAGGGCGAAGTTGCAGACGGCTATAAAGATGTAAAAGATTTATCGGCAACAGTAAAATTTAAGGTTGTTGGAAAAGAAAATACTTATTTTTTGGCTTGGACCACAACTCCTTGGACTTTGCCCGGGAATGTTGCGCTTGCCCTTGGTGCTGACATTGAATATGCAAAAGTTAAAGTTGGCGAAGAAATTTTTATTCTGGCTAAAAATCGCGTTGAGCAAGTTTTAAAAGAAAAACCTTATGAAGTTGTGGAAACATTAAAAGGAAAAAATTTAGTTGGATTAGAATATGAGCCGTTGTTTGATAATTATATAAAAAGCGCGAAAGTTTACGCTGCTGATTTTGTTAATACAGAAGATGGTACGGGCATTGTCCATATAGCTCCGGCATTTGGCGCAGATGACATGGCGCTTGGCAAAAAAGAAAATTTGCCGTTTGTGCAACACGTAAAAATGGACGGAACGTTCGACGAAAAGATGGGAGAGTTTAGCGGTCTTGATTTAAAACCGCGCGCGAAAGACAAGCCAGAAGAAATTCGCGAAGCAGATTTAACAATAGTAAAATATTTAGAACAAAAGGGGCTGCTATTTAATTACGAAAAATATGAACACAGTTATCCTCATTGCTGGAGATGCGATACTGCGCTGCTAAATTATGCAACTAGCTCGTGGTTTGTTGCGGTTGAAAAAATAAAATCAAAATTGTTAAAAACCGCTAAAAAAATAACTTGGGTGCCGCAACACATAAAAGAAGGCAGATTCGGCCAGTGGCTTTTAGGCGCGCGTGATTGGTCAATTTCTCGCCAGCGTTTCTGGGCAAATACCATTCCCGTATGGAGGTGTAACTCATGTAAAAAAGAAATGGTTTTTGCATCAGCCGAAGAGCTCCAAAAAGCGAGCGGAGCAAAAGTCGCTGATTTGCATAAAGATGTGGTTGACCAGGTAATTTTTGCTTGTGAATGCGGAGAAAAAATGTCTCGTGTGCCCGATGTTTTAGATACCTGGTTTGACTCTGGTTCTGTGCCGTTTGCCACGCGCAGGCCGATTCCCGCGGATTTTATCGGAGAAGCGCAAGACCAGACGCGCGCATGGTTTTATTATATGCATGTTTTAGCTGGCGCGTTATTTGGCAAAGAAGCGTTTAAAAATTGCATTGTAACAGGAATTGTTTTGGCTGAAGACGGGAAAAAAATGTCTAAAAAATTAAAAAATTATCCTGATCCCTCGGAGGTGATGGAAAAATACGGAGCTGATGCGATACGTTTTTATATGCTGACCTCTCCTGTGGTTCAAGCTGAAAATCTTTCATTTTCTGAGAAAGGCGTAGATGAAATTGTAAAGAAAAATATTAGCAGGCTGTATAATGTTCTTGCATTTTATCAGCTTTATCAAGACGGAACTTCTGCCGGCAACGCTAGCAAGAATATACTGGATAAATGGATTTTATTCCGCCTTAACAATTTGATTGGTGAGGTTACAGAAGGCTATGAAAATTATCGGGTTGACCTGGCAAATCGTCCGATTATTGATTTTATAGATGATTTTTCGGTTTGGTATTTAAGAAGAAGCCGGGAGCGTTTTAAAGAGGAAGGACCTGAAGGGCACCCCGACAAAAAAGACGCATTGGCAACCTTGCGCTATGTTTTGTATTCTCTTTCTTGTGTTATAGCCCCAGCTATGCCATTTTTTGCCGAATATCTTTTTGGAGCAGTGCGAGAAAACAGCGACCAAGAAAGTGTGCATTTACTTTCATGGCCGAAACAAAATAAGAAATTTATAGACAAAAATTTAGAAGAAAAAATGAATGAGGCCAGGTCTATTGTGAATTTGGCTTTAGCTGAAAGGACTGTTTTAGCTCTTAAGGTTAAACAGCCTGTCGCCTCTTTAAGGATTAAAAATATAAAGTTAAAAATACAAAGGGATGAGGGGCTGTTGAAGCTGGTTAAGGACGAAGTTAATGTCAAAGAAGTTATATTTGATGAAAAAATAGAAAAAGAAGTTGAGTTGGATAAAAATTTGACAGAAGAATTAAAGGAAGAAGGGATAATAAGAGATATAGTAAGGCAGATTCAGGCCAAAAGAAAAGAGGGAAAATTAGTGCCGCAAGATAAAATAGAAATTTTTATTTCTTCGCCCAACAAAGAAAAATTAATAATAGAAAAAAATAAAGAATCTTTGTTAAAGGAATGCAGGGCGATAAAAATTTCCGTTGAAAATGGTGAAAGCTTTATGATTAACATTAAAAAAGTTTGATGCCCTCTGATTTATTTGCTACAGGGAACATTGTATTTTTTGCAGTTTATGCTGCAATTGTTTTAATTATTTTAGTAGTTCTTTTTATAATTATAAGAGTTTTTATAAAATTATTTTCAGCTTTGTTGGGAGGGTTATTTCCTAAGAAAAAAGTTATTCATAATGATTTTGGGGAAAACATAGAACCCGTGGTAAAAGAACTTGCAGAAAGCCAGGCAGAAAGAGCCGGGGTTGAAGGCCAAAAGACAGCCACGAGAGAACCCAAATTAGGATTTACTGATTTCTCAGTCCAATCAGAAAAAAAGGAGCCGGGACAAAAAGACAAACCTAAGCCCGAAGAGGTAGGCTATCAAAAAGGAAGGCCCAATAGTCCGGAGGCTGGGCTTGGAGCCCTTAAATCAAAAGGCGTCCCCGAAGAACAAATTTTGGAGTCTAAAATGCCTTCGCGCGGGCCGGCAGAAGAAGCAGGACAAATTGATAATAAAGGAGTCGATATTCAAGGAGCGCTAAAAAAATCCGATAACCATGAGAAAATAAAAATACCTGTTGCCGAAAAAAACGAAGGCATTCACGGGGAAGCAAAAGAGCCAGGGGAGGTAAATTCTGATTCCGAGCATGGTTTAGATAAAATTTTGGCCAAAACAGCAAATAATAGTGACACGTCCATATTTGGAGGCAAGTCGGAAGTTTCAAGAATAAGCTTAAGGCAAAAATTAAGAAGAGACCCTAAAGTATGGAAAGCTGAAAGAGCGGTTGGCCTTACTTTGAGTCCTATAGAAAGAGCAAAGCTGGAAAAAGAAGTTTTTGCTCCAGTTTACGGAAGAAACATATCAAAAACAGATTTAAAATGGGGCATTAAAAAACTTAATAAAAAAATGCTTGGGACAAAAAATGCTTCAGCTCATGAAAAATTGAGGAAAGAGATTAAATTTTTCAAAAAAATTGGCGGAGTCAAATAAATTTTATGGCTGAAAAATATAGAACAAAAGGATTTATCTTCAGAACAGAGGAAAGGGCGGAGGCTGACAGAATCTTTAATGTCTTCAGCGAAGATTTCGGAAAAATTAATGTACATGCCAAAGCTATAAGAAAAATAAATTCAAAGCTTAGGTGCGGGGCGAATTTATTCTACTTGTCGGAAATTGAATTTATAGAAGGAAAAAATCATAAAACCCTTACTGACGCGGCTGTTATCAATAGGTTCTACGATATTTTTTGCAGCGTCGAAAAAATAAAAACTGCTTATCAGATATCAGATATATTGTGTAATTTTATAAAAGGCCAGGGCGAAGATAAGCATTTATTTGGTTTATTGCAGGAAACCTTCAATAAATTAAACAGTAAAATTTCGGCAGCCCAAAACCAAGAAATGATTTATTATTATTTTCTTTGGAATTTTTTAGCCGGCCAGGGCTACAAGCCAGAAGTGTTGAAATGCGCCGCCTGCCAATCAAAATTAAATCCGTATAATATTTATTTTTCTTATAAAGAAGGCGGAGTTATATGCGGAGCGTGTTTTACAAACAATGAAAGCGCGCAAAAAATAAATTCTGATACAGTAAAAATTTTAAGAATTATTCTGAATAACGACTGGCATATTTTTTCTAAACTTAAAATTGAGGAAAATTCTTTGCAATTATTTAAAAATATTTCCGATAAAGCCGTTTTTGAGTTTGCCCCAGCCAATGCATAGAAATTAATATAATAGTATAATAGAAATATAATTAAAGTTTATGCTTATGAATATTTTGAAGAACCGCGTTGTAAAAATGATTATTTTGATTGTCTCGGCATTAATTTTGCGTTTTTATTTTGCTGAATTTCTGAAGGTGGAAACAGCCGAGAGCTGGCTGAAAATGATTGATATTATCCTGATTCTATTGGTCGGGGCATTTTTTGTCTTAAAGGAAATCGCAGAAATTATCGAAGAAACAACAGAAATTCTCAGCGAAAGGACAAAAATTGCCAGCGGGCTTCTGCAGTCTTTGGGGACAGCCTTCCCCGACATGGTCTTGGGAATTGTGGCTGCTATCATATCTTTGAGTTTGGTTAAAGAAGATTATGGCCTGGCCATTAATTTTGCCATAATTGCCGCGGCCACCACTTTTGGCTCAAATATTTATAACATTGCCCATGCCGCTTGGTGCGTATTTAGGCAAAATGTGGCAAATAAAAAAGGCAGTGCTGTGAGTATGTTTCCGCATATTAAACAGATGGGCTTGGTAACGCCAATGAAAGATCACCAAGTAAAACCTTCTTTAGGTGAAATAGATGATTCTGTGGAAATTCTTAATGTTCTTACGGTTTTAACCGCGATTGTTGCTATAGCCATGGTGCTTTTTGGAAAAGTCCAAAATAATCCTCAGAATATTGAAGGAGACCTTTATCAGCTGATAAGGCCGGTAGGTTTTGTGATTCTTGCTTTATCTATTTTGACGATGTATTATTTTAGAAAAACGAAAAGAGAGCATATTTTAGTTGGGGGTGTGGTCAAAGAAGAAAGGTATTATGCCAAAAAATCAACGTGGACAATACTTTTCGTTCTTTTTCTGGCTGGCATAGCCATTTTGTTTGCAGCCGAGGGAATGGTCTTAGCAGTTGAAGAATTTTGCGCTATCACCGGGGTTCCTTTCGTGATAGCCGGTGTTTTGGCTGGAGTTATAGGATGTATGGGAGAAATGCTGATTGTACATAATTTTACCGTAAATCCGAAAGGTAGGATTGGAGACGCCCTAGTCGGGGTTGCCATGGATAACATAGTAACAACAATGGGAGCTTCCATAGTAGCAGTTATGGGAGGTATATTTTTGGGAGGAAGTTCTCTTATTTTAATATTCGTAATAATTCTTACGTTAAATACAATTTTGATTTGGCAGATTTCAAAAATGAAGAATTATTTTTTAAAAACGGATTTTTAAAACATGAATAAAAAAACAATTTATTTTATTTTATTGGGGCTTGTAATTTTTGGCTTTGGCGTTTGGTGGATTTATTTGCAGAGCACATTTTCAAAGGAAATTTTGCGTTTGGAAATTTTGGGGCCGGATACGGCTAAAGTGGGAGATGAAATAGAATATACGATAAGATATAAAAATAATGGAAATTTTTCTTTGCAGAACGCAAAACTTGTTTTTATTATGCCGGATAATTCTTTAACAGAGGATGGTAAAACGAGAATTTCTCAGGATTTAGAAGATATTTATCCTGGCGGTGAAAATTTTGTAAAAATAAAAACGCGGCTTTTGGGTAAAGAAGGAGATTTGAAAGTGGCAAAAGCCTCTTTGACTTATACGCCTAAAAATTTAACGTCTCCTTTTGAGTCAGACACGACATTCACAACTAAAATTGATACGGTTCCCATCACCCTTGATTTCGATTTGCCTTTAAAAGTTGAAAAAGCCAAAGATTTGCAGTTTTCCATAAATTATTTTTCCAATATAGACTATCCGTTAGAGAATTTAAGCATAAAGATAGATCCTACGCCCGGCTTTGATTTTAATTCGTCCGTTCCGGATTCTTTGGATAATTCTGAATGGAAACTTGCGACCCTGAATAAGGCGCAGGGGGGCAGGATAACTATTAAAGGCAAAATTTCAGCCGACACCAACCAGGATTTAACTTTTTCAGCTTCTCTTGGAATGTGGCAAAATGGAAATTTTGTAGTGATAAAACAAAAAACCGCAGACGTGCAGGTTATACAGCCGCTGCTTTTCATTTCTCAGCAGGTTAACGGCTCGGGCTCATATGTGGCCTCTCCCGGCGAAACTTTGCACTATCAGATTTTTTTCAGAAACATTGGCTCTACGCCTTTTGATAATTTATTTATAGTGGCAAAGCTAGACGGTAATGCCATGGATATTTCCTCAATACAGGCGCAAGGGGGGCAGGTTCAGCCCAATGATAATATGATTGTTTGGGATTCTACTCAGATTAATTCGCTCAAACACTTAGATGTCCAAGCGCAGGGAGAGGTTGATTTTTCGGTGCAAGTAAAAAATAATTGGAACACTTCCGGCGCTGATTCAAACAGTTTAACAATAAATGACGAAGTAAATATTTCACAGATAACTCAAAAATTCTCTATAAAGGTAAATTCTGGTTTAGCAATTTCTCAACAAGCATTTTATAAAAGTTCGGATTTTTCTAATTCTGGTCCAACGCCGCCCGCAGCCGGCAAGGCAACAACTTACACTGTAACTTGGAACATTAAAAATTATTTCAGCGATGCAAAAAATGTTAAAGTAAAGGCCACTTTGCCAAAAAATGTCAGTTTGACGGGCAAAATTTTGCCGGAAAACGAGTCTTCAAATTTTTCTTACGATTCTGCCAGCCGGGAAATTGTCTGGTCGGTTGGAGATGTTTTGGCAGGCACGGGCGTAAATGGAGACCCAATTTCACTATCTTTCCAAGTCTCCCTAACTCCATCCAGCGATCAAAAGGGTTCTGCTGCAGATCTTATGGGAGCTGTGAATATTACCGGCGAAAACCAGTTTACGAACACCACTATTTCAGCCGGAGACAATGGTGTAAACACTACTCTGCCCGATGATTTTTCAAACTCCGGCGGCGGTATTGTGCAGTAATAAAATGAAATGCAAAAAATAAAATTTAACAATAATATTTTAATTATAGGTTATGGGGCAGTATCTCAATGCGCGCTTCCCGTTATTTTAGAACACATAGATGTTCCGAGAAAAAATATAACCGTAATAGATATAGAAGATAAGTCAAAACAGCTAAAGCCTTTTACCGATACGGGAATAAAATTTTTTCAGGAAAAAATAGTGCCCGATAATTTGGCAAGCGTACTGGAAGAATATATTGGAAAAGATGGCTTGATAATTGATTTAGCCTGGAATATTGGAGCCAATGATATTCTGGAATGGTGCCATAACCATAATACTTTATATGTAAATACCTCGGTTGAACTTTGGAACCCAGACAAGCCAAAAAAGATTTTTGACAAAACGCTTTATTGGCGGCAGATGCAATTAAGAAATTTATCAAAAAACTGGAACCCCAATTCTGTTACTGCGGTAGTTGACCATGGGGCAAATCCGGGGTTAATTTCCCATTTTACAAAACAAGCTCTGATTGATATTGCAGACAAAGCCATAAAAGAAAAAAAATATAAGGATGCGGATTTAGAAAAAATTAAAGAATACAGGAAAGGACCCAAAGGGTACCCCGACTTTGCGCATTTGGCGCAGGCGCTGGGAGTGAAGGTAATTCATTGCTCAGAAAGGGATACGCAAATAACAAACAAGCCAAAAGAAGTTGATGAGTTTGTAAACACTTGGTCTGTTGAAGGATTTCGCGAAGAAGGTACGGCTCCAGCCGAAATGGGCTGGGGAACTCACGAAAAGAAATTACCGGAGCTTGCGGTAAAGCCCTTGTTTGGCCCCAAAAATCAGATATTTTTAGCCAGAATGGGAATTAATACCTGGGCAAGGTCTTGGGTGCCCGAAGTTGGGGAAATTGAAGGAATGATTGTCAGGCATGGAGAAGCTTTTGGCATTTCAGACAGATTAACGGTTTGGAAAAAGGGCCAGCCCGTTTACCGTCCCACAGTTCATTATGTTTATATGCCTTGCCACGAAGCTTTGTCTTCATTGGTTGAATTAAAAGCCAGGCGTTACAAAATGCAGCCAAAAGTAAGAATTTTAGAAGACCAGGAAATTACTTCTGGCAAAGATATTTTGGGAGCATTTTTAATGGGCCATGCATTTACTTCATGGTGGACAGGAACTTCTTTGAGTATTGAACAAACTCGAAAATTGGCTCCAGGGCAAAACCCGACTACTTTGCAGGTGGCAGCCGGAGTTATTTCGGCTGTAAGGTGGATGATTGAAAACCCTAAAAAAGGCATTTGCCTGCCTGACGACTTGCCTCATGACTTTGTTTTGAATATCGCCAAGCCATATTTGGGAGATTTTATTTCAACCCAGTCAGACTGGACCCCTTTGCAAAACCGCCAAATTTATTTCCCGGAAAATTCATCCAGCAAACCAGACAATGACCCCTGGCAATTCCGCAACTTTCTTCCCCTCCCATAAAAATTCGCAAAAGAGTAAGATTAAATAAATTTAAAATTTATGAAAAATAATCAAGAGTTAATGGAGAAAATTGTATCTTTATGCAAGAGGAGGGGGTTTGTTTTTCCGGGTTCAGAAATTTATGGCGGATTGGCAAATTCGTTTGATTATGGACCTTTGGGAGTTGAGTTAAAAAATAATATTAAAAATATTTGGTGGAAAAGATTTGTGCACCAGAGAGACGATATGGTTGGAATTGATGCAGCCTTAATAATGAATCCAAAAGTTTGGTCCTCGTCTGGGCACCTGGCAACTTTTAATGATCCTTTGGTGGAATGCAAAAAATGCCATCACAGATTTCGTGCTGACCACGTTAAGGCTGAAAAATGTCCCGATTGTAAAGGAGAGCTGACTGAAGCTAAACAATTTAATTTAATGTTTAAAACTTTTTTGGGGCCGGTGGAAGATGCAGACAACACAGTTTATTTCAGGCCGGAAACTGCGCAGGCAATGTTTGTGGATTTTAAAAATGTTTTGGAAACTTCAAGAAAAAAAGTTCCTTTTGGAATTGCGCAAATTGGAAAAGCTTTTAGAAATGAAATTACTCCGGGAAATTTTATTTTTAGGACCCGCGAATTTGAGCAAATGGAAATCGAGTATTTTGTGAAAGAAGAAGACTGGAAAAAAATATTTGAATATTGGAAAAAAGAAATGTGGAGCTGGATGACAGGCGAGCTTGGATTGGATAAAAAAAATATTCACGAATTAGATGTACCGGACAACGAAAGAGCCCATTATTCAAAAAAGACAATTGATTTAGAGTACGATTTTCCTTTTGGCAGAGATGAGCTTTATGGTTTGGCCTACCGCACAGATTTTGATTTGAAAAATCATTACAAGGAGCCGCCATATGAAGATGCTGAATCTGGCGAAAAATTTTATCCGCATGTTGTGGAGCCGACTTGGGGCGTAGATAGGTCGGTTTTGGCAGTGCTTTGCGATGCTTATGTAGAAGAAAAAGATAGAGTTGTTTTAAAGCTAAAGCCAAATTTGGCTCCGTACAAAGTGGCTGTGTTTCCACTTTTAAAAAATAAACCGGAGTTGGTTGAAAAGGCAAAGGAAGTCTATAACATGCTGAAAAAAGAATTTAATGTGGCTTTTGATGATAGGGGGAACATTGGTAAACGCTATTACAGTCAAGATGAAATTGGAACGCCTTATTGTGTAACAGTTGATTTCGATACATTGAAAAATGATACAGTAACTTTGAGGGACAGGGATACAATGAAGCAGGAAAGGGCAAAAATTTCTGATTTAGTTAATAGAATATCAGAATCTTTAAATGGATAAAAAAGTTTCAGTAATAATACCCGCCCGTAACGAAGAAAAATTTTTAGAGAGAGCGATAAAATCAATAAGGAATCAAAGTTACAAAAATACTGAAATAATTGTTGTAGTAAATGGATCGACCGATAAAACCATTGAGATTGCGGAAAAAAACTCAGACAAGGTTTTGAACTTTAAAGATGCTTTAGGATACAATATTCCTCGCAACGAGGGAGCAAAAATAGCACGAGGGGAAGTATTGCTTTTTTTAGACGCTGATACACAATTATCAAATAATGTAATTTTACAAGTAGTTGACAACATAACTCCAACCACAGTAGGAACGTGTTTATGCAGGCCAGATACAAAAAGTATAAAAGCAAGATTATTTGTCGCTTTTAAAAATTTTATTCACAGAACAAAAATATTTAAGAGCGTAAGCAGCGGCGGTGTAATATTTTGCAATAAAAAATTCTTTTTTCAAATAGGAGGATTTGGAACTGAAAAAAATATTGGTGAATTTTGCGGCTTTATAAAAAAAGCCGAAAAAAATGGAGGAGAATACAAGTATCTCACAAACTGTTATGCCATCGTTTCGATGAGAAGATATGAAGAAAGGGGTTATCTAATAATTTTTTGGATTTGGATAAAGTATAGAATAGGTTTATTTTTTGGCGGCGGCGAAAAAACTGCTAAAAAATATATATTAAATGAAAAAAAATAAATAATATATGTATAAAAAAACGACGTTAAGCAACGGATTGAGAGTAATAACAGTGCCAATGGAAAGCTCAAACAGCGTGACTGTTATGATTTTGGTTGGAACAGGGTCAAAATACGAAACAAAAGACATAAACGGAATTTCGCATTTTTTAGAGCACATGTTTTTTAAGGGCACAAAAAAGCGGCCGAATACTTTGGAAATTTCGGAAACATTGGATTCTGTCGGCGGACAGTATAATGCTTTCACCGACAAAGAAGTAACAGGATTTTGGGCAAAAGTTGATAAAAAGCATTCTGAAATTGCATTAGACTGGATATGCGATATATTTTTAAATTCCAAATTTGATGAAAAAGAAATGGAGAGGGAAAAGGGAGTGATAATTGAGGAAGTAAATATGTACTTGGACACACCAATGGCTTATGTGGGCGAACTTTTCGAAAAATTGCTTTATGGCAACACTCCAGCCGGATGGCTAGTTATCGGCGAAAAAGAAAATATTTTAGGCTTTAACAGAGAAAAAGTTGTAAATTATTACAAGTCTCACTATTCCCCGTCTAATGTAATTGTTTGCGTTGCCGGAGCTATTGATGAAAAAAATATAGAAGAAAAAATTAAAAGTTATTTTTCCGCCCCAGGCGGACCCGCCGCGGGCGGGAAGGTTAGGGTAGAAGAAATCCAAAAAGAGCCGCAGATTTTAATTCATAATAAAAAAACAGACCAGACGCATTTTTGCCTGGGAGCAAGGGCTTACGATTTGTTTGATAAAAGGCGTTATCCTTTGGCTTTGTTATCTGTGATTCTGGGAGGCAACATGAGTTCGCGCTTATTTATTAAAGTAAGGGAAAGAAACGGTTTGGCATATTCAATTCATACTTCAGCATCTAACGCCACAGACACAGGATATTTAGTAACACAGGCGGGAATTGACCACAAAAATTTGGAAAAATCTGCAAAATTAATTTTAGAAGAATACAAAAATTTGCGCGACAAAAAAATTACAGCCAAAGAACTGCAGAAGGCAAAAGATTATTTGAAAGGAGTTACATCTCTGTCTTTGGATTCTTCAGACAGCCAGGCATCTTTTTATGGAATTCAGGAATTATTAGAAAAAGATATTTTAACTCCAGAAGAAAAATTTGCAAAAATTGACGCGGTCACAGCAGATGACATTAAAGAAATTGCCGAAGACATTTTTATGCCAGAAAAATTAAACCTGGCCCTCATCGGTCCCTTCGAAGAAAAAGATTCAGAAAAATTAAAAAGTTTATTAAAATTATGAGCCGAGAGAATACTTTAGATATTTCGTGGGAAGCTATAATAAAAGTTTTTATAGCGATTTTTATTTTTTATATTATCTATTTGGTCAGAGAAATTGCTTTGTGGTTTTTGTTTGCCTTGGCAATTTCAGTTTTGCTGGACCCTGCCATTAACGCATTAAGAAAAATAAAAATTCCGAAAATTATATCGGTAGTTATAGTTTACCTGTCTATTTTTGGCATTGTCGGGCTTTTAATTTATTTGTCAGCCCCAATTTTTATCTCAGAATTGAAACAGTTTTCTCAGAATTTACCTGGTTATTTTGAGCAGATTAATCCTGTTTTAAGGCAATTTGGCATACAAACCGCCCAGGATTTCGATGAATTTGTTATAGTGGCAACCGGCGGGCTCCAGCAGAGCTCCGAAAGCATTATTAAGGCTTTGATGGTATTTTTCGGCGGAGTTTTATCGACAGTTTCTATTCTGACTTTTTCTTTTTTCCTTTCTTTAGAAGACAAAGGAGTAGAAAGGGCGTTGTTATTGATGTTTCCGCAAAGATATGAAAATCAAATCAGGTCAATTTTTGAAAAATCTCAAAGAAAAGTATCGGGCTGGTTTGGAGCGAGACTAATTGCCTGCCTTTTTGTGGGCATAGCTTCGTACATTATTTTTTATCTTTTTGGCATACAATATGCCCTGATATTGGCCCTTATCTCCGGAATTTTGAACTTCATTCCTTATATAGGGCCGTGGATAACAACTTTTATTCTTCTGGCATTTATTGCCGTTTCCTCTGGTTCCTGGCTGACAGTGATTTATGTCTTAGCGGCGATAGTAATAATTCAGGAAGTTGAAAATAAGTTATTAACTCCTCTGCTTATGAAAAAAATGACCGACTTGCCGGCGGTTTTGGTTTTAATGTCAATGCTTATTGGAGGAAAGGTTTTTGGATTTACGGGATTAATTTTTGCGGTGCCGGTTGCCGGTATAATTTACGAATTTTTGAGGGAATTTTTAGAAAAAAAGAGAGACGGGTCTAACGTGTTAATAGAAGAATAGATATAAAAATAATTAAAAGCTGGCTAAAAACTCTCCAAAAGTTGGAGATTTTTTTGTTGTCTCTTAAGAAGTGGATTTTTTTTGTGTGAAGCTTATTGTGAATCTCTAAAATTTTATTTGGAAAAAGATTATTTAAAACAGTAAAACCATCGGGAAGTATTGCAAAAAATGCGCAGATATAAATTACGGGGTTATTTTTAGAGAATAAAAAAATGAATAGAATGCCTAAGCAAAGATCCAAAATTATTTTTTTGAGTTTTTTGACATCATATTCAATATGCGGAATAAAATCTAAAAGATAATGGCTTAAATATGCCATAATAATAGCCAAAATAGGGTTTTTGACAACATGACCCATTGCCGCCCCTAACAACATATGAACTAGTAAAATCATTGAAATTTATCCAAAATGAGATAGAATTAGATAATTATGGCAGATAAAAAAGAAAAATTCTATATTACCACTAGTATTCCTTATACAAACGCGTCGCCGCACATTGGTTTTGCTTTGGAAATTATACAGGCAGATGTTTTGGCAAGATACCAGCGAGCTTTGAAAAAAGACGTTTTCTTTTTGACCGGCACGGACGAACATGGCCAAAAAACATTGAAGGCAGCAGAAGCTGCCGGAAGGAAGCCCTTAGAGTTTGCAGACGAGCTTTCTAAAAAATTTCAAGATCTGACAAAGGTTTTAAATATTTCCAACGATGACTTTATAAGGACAACCGATCAAAAGCGCCATCTCCCGGCCGTAAATAAATTATGGGAAAGATATAAAGAGTCGGGCGATATTTATAAGAAAAAATATAAAGGTTTTTACTGTTCGGGATGCGAAGCTTTTAAAACACAAAAAGAGCTGTTTGATGGAAAATGTATTATACATCAAAGGCCGGTTGAGGAAATAGAAGAGGAAAATTATTTTTTTAGGCTTTCAAAATATCTTCCTGAAATAAAAAAGCTTGTTGAGAAAGATGAGTTAAAAATAATTCCCGAAAGCAAAAAGAATGAAATTTTGGGCATGATAAATCAGGGCCTGGAAGACGTTAGTTTTTCCAGGGCAAAGGAAAAGTACTGGGGCTGGCCCGTGCCAGAAGATGAAAGCCAGGTTTTTTATGTATGGCAGGATGCTTTGCCTAATTATATTTCAGCTTTGGGCTATGGAACAGACGACAAGCAATTTAAAAAATATTGGCCCGCCGATGTCCATTGCATAGGAAAAGATATTGTAAAATTTCATGCTGTTTATTGGCCAGCAATGCTATTATCTGCCAAGCTGGATTTGCCAAAGTTAATTTTCATTCATGGATTTATAAATGTGGACGGGCAGAAAATGTCAAAATCATTAGGTAATGTTATTGACCCATTTGAGCTGGCAAATAAATATGGCGTTGATGCTGTTAGATATTATCTATTAAGAGAAATTCTTCCAACAGAGGACGGAGATTTTACTTACGAAAAATTTGAGCAAAGACATAATGCTGACTTGGCTTCTGGCCTGGGAAATCTTGTTTCAAGAGTTGTGACATTGGCTAAAAAAAATGATGTAAAACTCAAAAAACCGGGCAGTGATTTTAAGAAAATAATAAGCGATACAGAAGAGAATTGCCAAAAACTATTGGGAGAATTTAAATTCAATGAAGCCTTGAAATCTATTTGGGATTTAATCGGTTTTTGTGATAAGTATATAAATGAAAAAAAACCATGGGAAAATAATACAGATACAAAAGAGGTAATTTCGGACTTGCTTGGAGCCCTACTTGATATTGCAAAAAATTTGTCTCCATTTTTGCCGGAAACCTCAGAAAAAATTAAAGAAGCCGTTAAAACAAAAAAGTCAGATATATTATTTCCTAAAATCATTAAATAAATCACTCTTGACTATTCTACATTATTTGTTATAATAAAATTAGATTGGCTCTTTTCAAATTAGGCATGGAATGCTTGGTTGGAAGCCAATTTCCCTCCCGCGACAAAGGAGACTCGACTATGTTAGTATTGTCACGCAAGAAAAACGAGAGCATTGTCATCAACGATGACATTACGATTGTGGTTGTGGAGATCCGAGGGGACAAGGTTCGCTTGGGCGTGGAAGCGCCGAAAGAAATCCCTGTCCACCGCCGCGAAGTCTTCGACGCGATTCATCGCAAT
>JAPLZD010000033.1 GCA_026395195.1 Candidatus Staskawiczbacteria bacterium | reverse complement strand
TTGTATGTTGCTGAGCCCGGCCGGATTATTTTCGTCAGAACCAATCACTTGGCATCCAAGGCGTTCATAAAAATTCTTGAGCAACCGACCGAATTTTCCGTTGATGCCGATGATGCCAACCACAACAGACTTAACCTCTGCCTTGTTTTCCAAAAGCAGAAATGTGGTTTTGTTGTCTGGCACATCCTGAATATTCTCGGCCAGTATTCGAAGGCCATATTCTTTTGCTGCCGCTTTTGGAGCAATTGCTCCAATTTTGGCATTTGGCCCAAGTCTTGATATGGCTTTGGCCGCATTTCCCGTAGAATCGCAATTATTCCGACGATCAGGTGCGATGCCTATTTGGTCGAGATATTTGCCGCACTGCGCAATAGCTTTTTCGTGCGACATCACTTCCTCTAAGTCTGCGGGGTCGCGGATAAGCGTCGAAGCCATGAGGCAGTGATTGATCTGCAGTTCGAGCTCGTCTCGAACCAGCAATTCATAGCCGGCATCGCGGAGCGCCAAGATTGTGCCCGTCACTTCTGAGACCTCGCCGGCAATCGAATTCCGGACAGGAACCACAGCAAATGCCGGTCCCTCCGAAAGCCGTTTGAGCAAATTCGCGTGCGTACCGCAAAAAACGATTTCGCAATCTTCTAAGGCCCAAATTTGCCGACGGATGAAAGCTAGTGCTGCTTCGTGCCCATTGGTAAAAGCATCGAGAACCAAAATTTTCCGTGCCATGGTACGTTTCCTTTACTACGGGTTGTCAAAGATCACCACAAAAAAACAAAAGCCTCTCGACGAGAGAGGCTTGTTTTGATTAACTAATTTGCGTTTTATTTCTTTAATTCACCAAAACCAACCTCTCTCTGAAAGAAGCTAAAATAAAAATAAAAATTCTGGTTGGTTACTTTTTTCATACTATATCCCTTTATAGCAAAGACAAAAGTCCCTGTCAATCCCTATGAAATTTGTTAACTGCTTCTTTCGCCAAAGGTCGCTTCAATATCTATTTCCTTGCCGTCTCTTAAAATATGCAGAGTCACCTTGTCTCCGGCATTATATTTTTGGATTATTGATGCCATTGAATTTGTTGTGGTAATTTTTTCTTTGTTAATTTCCAAAATCACATCATTTTCTTTTATTCCGGCTTTAGCTGCGGCCGAGCCTGTGGTGACAGCAGCTTCTCCGTTCGCGCCCTTTAAAACAAACGCTCCATAGTCAACTGATAAATTATATTCTTTCTTTACACCGGCATCAACCAAAACATATCTCACTCCCAAAAAAGGGTAAACAATTTTATTTGTTTTTGCAACCTGGGCAATATCTTTTTTTGCCATATTTATCGGCAAGGCAAACCCAATGCTTTGCGCCCCTTGAGCAGTGGCTGTGTTTATGCCAATTACTTCTCCCTTCAAATTTAATAATGGCCCGCCGGAATTTCCTTCATTGATAGCTGCGTCGGTTTGGATAATTCCTTCCAGTGTTTCAGAAAATGAACCCCCCTGATCGGAAGCTGAAACCGTTCTTTGAAGCCCGGAGACTATACCCACTGAAACTGTATTGGAAAATTGGCCCAAGGCGTTTCCAATGGCAATGGCTGTCTGGCCGAGCTGAATACTGGAAGAATCGCCGAGAGTCACTGGCTGGAACGTTTTCGGCTTTGCGGTTAATCCTGCTGTTGCTACAGAAAAAGCGATATTTGGGTCTTGAATTTTTATTACGGCCAAGTCCTGCACAGGGTCTAGGGCTAAAACTTTTGCCTTATATTCCTGCCCATCATTTGTAAAAACAGTATATTCGGCGGCATTATCAGAAACAACGTGTTTGTTTGTCAAAACCAGTCCGTCAGCTGACACAATAAACCCAGAGCCCGCTCCCACTTCTTGCAGTTTAGAACCTTTTTGCACATACTGAGGAATTTGCATATTAAAATCCGGCGCCAAATCTCCGAATGGATTCACCAATTGCTGTTCATAAACAGGCAAATTTTTAGAAATTACAATGCTGACCACCGAAGGCGAAACATTTTTAGCTGCATCAATTATAGCCTGCTCATAGGTAATATTTGAAGCATACGGGGGTGCCGACTGATTTGTCGATTGAGAATTTTTTGCTTCAGGCGTTTGAAAATATTTCAAAAATGCCTGCGTTTGCATTGGTAAATAATTTAATGAAGCCAGAATAATTACGCATCCGATAACAGCTCCCGCCAAGATTAAAATAAAAACTCTCCAAAGTTCTTCATTATGGAACATTTTTTGGGCTTTGATTTTTATTTTTGATAAATTAAATTGTGGAAAATTATACATATTTATGTTTATTAAAATAAATACGTTTAAAGATTTATTTTGGTTGCAAAATAGCGTTTACAATATTTTTGGCGGGATTTTCTTTGTAGGTTGGATTTTCATGCAAACGAAAATTTTTGGAGAAAATAGTCTTTTCTATAATTTCTTTCCGAACTCGCTTGTTGGTAGCATCAACGCCAAACATATTTTTTTCCATATATCTTGCATTATAATATTCTACCCCGGGGATTAAACCGACAACAACAAGCAGCCTTTTGATTGACATGCATTCAGAAGAAATAAGCCCGCCGGGCTTTCCTATAACAAAATCAGACATTTTCATATATTCATCCATAACATCTGTCCAATTTACAGCTAAAAAATGATTACATCGAAAATCTTTCTTTATTCTCTCGTACAATTTTTTGTCGCCACCGGTGATTGCTATGAAGTTGATTTTTT
>JAPLZD010000071.1 GCA_026395195.1 Candidatus Staskawiczbacteria bacterium | reverse complement strand
GGGAGATGACCCTTCTTGTCATAGCTCAGCCCAGTCAGAACAGAATTCCAGAGGCTATGCATATCTGTCCCATGTTCCAATTTTGGAGCCGGCAGATCCTCAGGAATGTTATGATTTTACAAAATTGGGTTTTGAGATTTCAGAAAAATTTAATATGCCTGTAATTTTGAGGACAACTACAAGAGTTGCGCATCAAAGGATGCCAGTATCATATGAAATCCGAAACCCGAAATCCGAAATCCGAAAAGCTGGTGAATTTGTAAAAAATCCGCGCCAGTTTTCTACAATGCCGCCGAGGGTGATGGAAATGAAAAAAGAGCTTTTAGAAAAGCTTGAGAAAATAAAATTATTTGCAGAAAAATCTAAGATTAACAAAGTCAGCGGAGGTCAGACCTCCGCTAAAATGGGGATTGTGGTTTCAGGGGTAGCTTATTTATATGTTTTGGAGGCGATGAAGGAATTGGGAATTGATTTGCCGGTTTTGAAAGTGAATATGTTTTATCCTCTTTCAGAAAAAATTGTCGGAAATTTTATTAAAAATTTAAAAAAAGTTTTGGTTGTTGAAGAGCTGGAAGGATATTTAGAAAAAGAAATAAAAGCTATTGCCAAAGACGTAAATCCAAAGCTGGAAATTTATGGCAAAGGGGGTGCCCCCTGGGCCTTGCCAGAAATTGGGGAGCTAAACGCAGATAAAATTGGAGGGGCTGTAGCAAAATTAACAGGCAAAAAGTTTAAAGTTCAAAAGCAAAAAATAACAGATGTTCCAAAACGCCATTCAAGATTTTGCGAAGGGTGCCCACATGTGTTTAGCTTAGCAGCAATAAAAAGAGCAGCCCCTGAAGGAACTATTTTGGGCGGAGATATCGGATGCTATATGATGGCAGGCCTTGAGCCCTTTAATATGCAAGATTATCTTTTTTCAATGGCCTCGTCGATGGGTATTTCTCATGGGGTAAAAAAAGCTACCAAACAGAAAGTTATTTCCTTAATTGGAGACGCAACTTTTTTCCATTCCGGAATTTCTGGGCTAATAAACGCTGTCTACAATAAATCAAGTCCGCTATTTATTATTTTAGATAATAGGACTACCGCTATGACCGGAAACGAGCCGAATCCTGGCATGGGCAAAACTGGCATGGGCGAGGATTCACAAGAATTAAAAATTGAAGAAATTGCTAAAGCTTGCGGGGTAAAAAATATAAAAGTTTTAGATCCTATAAATGCGAAAGAGCTTGAGGATACAGTTAAAGATTTTTTGGAAAAGGATGATGTTTCGGTTATAATCTGCAGAAGGATTTGTAAATTATTAGAAAATAGACAAAAAAATGGATAAAAATTTTAATATAATAATTTCTGGGGTTGGCGGACAGGGGTTGATTACTTTGGTAAAAATTATTACAGAAGCTGCTTTTGTTGAAGGACTGGATGTCAAAAGCTCAGAGTTGCACGGACTTTCGCAGAGAGGCGGAAGTGTTTTAACTCATATAAGATTTGGCAAAAAAGTCTATTCTCCGCTGGTTGAAGCTGATAAAGCAGATTTAATTATTGGGTTGGAATTGCTGGAAGGATTGAGAGCTTTAAGTTTTGGCAACAAAGAGACCGACGTTTTAGTAAACAAATATTCCCTGCCAATTTTTGGAGGACTGCCTAAAGATGAAATTATTAAAAAATTAAACGAGAATTTGGGAAAAAAACTGCATCTTGTTTCAGCCTCAGATATTTGCAAAGAAAAGCTTGGCAAAGAAGTTGCAAGCGGAATATATCTTTTGGGACATGCTGCAAGTAAAAATTTAATTTCCATAAAAAAAGAGTCATTTTTGCAGGCTATAAAAAATGTCATTCCAGAAAAATATTTAGAATTAAATATTAAAGCATTTAATTTGGCT
>JAPLZD010000070.1 GCA_026395195.1 Candidatus Staskawiczbacteria bacterium | reverse complement strand
CAAAAACCAATGCTTTTTGATTATACCAGCGGAGGATTCATGATTTTTAATAAAGAGGCTTTTGATTATTTTGATGAAGGGCCCATGGAAAGCGGGCTAATAAAAATGGTAAACAAAGGACAGCTTTCAATGTACAGGCATGAGGGTTTTTGGAAGCCAATGGATACCTATAGGGAAATGGAAGAACTAAATAAATTATGGGAAGATGGCAGGCCATGGGCAGTTTGGGAAAATCATAAAAATAATGAAAAAAAATAATTCAAAAAAGGTTTTAGTTACTGGCGGAGCAGGATTTATTGGGAGTCACCTTGTAAATGAATTAGTGCAAAAAAACTATAATGTTATTGTGATAGACGATTTATCTTCTGGTAAAAAAGAAAACGTAAATCCAAAAGTAAAACTATACAAGATTGACGTAAGAGATAAAGAAATTTTCAAAATTTTCAAAAAAGAAAAACCGCAAATTGTTTTTCATTTAGCTGCCAAACCAATTGTCCAAGAAGTTTATAAAAATCCTTATGAAGCAATTGAAGTAAATGTTATGGGCACAGTTAACATTTTGGAGGCTTGCAGAAAACAAGGCAATTTGGAAAAAATAGTTGTCGTTTCTTCTGATAAGGCTTATGGCAGATCAAAAGAATTGCCGTATAAGGAAACGTCTCCCTTAAAAGGCGACCATCCATATGACGCATCTAAATCGTCGGCCGATTTAATTGCGCAAGCATATTTTTTAACCTACGGTTTGCCCGTTGTAATCACAAGATTCAGTAATGTTTTTGGGCCCGCAGATTTAAATTTTTCAAGAATTATACCTGGAACTATTTATTCTGCATTAAAAAACAAGCCACTTTTAATCCGAAGCAACGGAAAAATGATTCGTGAATATACATATGTAAAGGATATAGTAGATGGATGCATAAAGCTGGCGCAGGACACGGAAAATTTTGGAGAGGCTTTTAATTTTGGGAGTAAAAACATTTTTAGTGTTTTGGATGTTGTAAAAAAAATTGAAGACATTTTAGAAACAAAAGTTAATTACAAAATATTAAATATTGCAAAAAATGAAATACCGGAGCAATACCTTGATTGGTCAAAAGCCAAAAAAATATTGGGCTGGGAGCCGAAAATAACTTTTGAACAAGGAATTAAAGAAACATTTAAATGGTATAAAAATGAATTGTAGAAATTGTAAAACAGAAATAATAGAATTTTTTTCTTTGGGGCAGATGCCCCCTATTAATTCTTTTTTGAAGAAAGAAGAAATTGAAAGTGAAAAAAAATATAATTTGAGCGTTGGTTTTTGCCCAAAATGTTTTTTAGTCCAGCTTGTTGACACGATCCCGCCCGAAGATCTCTTTAGAGATTATGTTTATTTCTCGTCTAATTCAAACTATTTTTTAGAACACTGTAAAGAAGTCGCCGACGATTTAACTAAAAAGTTGAAGCTTGGGAAAGAGAGTCTAGTTTTAGAAATTGCCAGTAATGATGGGGCTCAGCTACAGTATTTTAAAGAATTAGGAATACCTATTTTAGGCGTAGATCCTGCTGAAAATATTGCAAAAATCGCCAATGAAAAGGGTATTAAAACAATAGCCGAATTTTTTAACTATAATTTTGCTAAAAAAATAAAAGGAGAAAAAATTAATGCAGACCTAATTTTTGGAGCTAATGTTTTAGCCCATGTGCCCGAAATTGTGGATTTTGTAAAAGGAGTAAAAGAAGTTTTAAAACCAAACGGAACAGCGGTCTTTGAGTTTCCATATGTAAAAGGCCTTATGGAAAATAAGTTTGACATTATTTATCATGAACATGTTTTTTATTATTCTTTAATAGCATTGATAAATTTATTTAAAACAGCAGACTTGGAAATTTATGATGTTGAAATGACTCCAATGCAAGGCGGCTCTTTAATGATATTTGTTTCTAATCCAGGAGTTTTTCTAGTAAATAAAAATGTAAAAGAGCTTGTAGAAAAAGAAATTAAAAGTGGGTTTGATAAAATAGAAACATATCAAAAGATTACTGAAAATGTCAGTAAATTAAAAAATGACATTGTCGGTTTATTGAGTAAATTGAAAAGTGAAGGTAAAAAAATAGCAGCCTATTCGGCTCCCGCTAAAGGAAATATATTGTTAAACTACTTTGGTATTGGCTCAAATTATCTTGACTTTATAGTTGATAAGTCTAAGGCTAAACAAGGTTTGTATACGCCCGGGACTCATCTGTTTGTTTATCCACTTGAGAAAGTTGAACAGGAAAAACCAGATTATCTTTTAGTCTTATGCTGGAATATTACAGATGAAATAATTAATATGGCAGAATTAAAAAGTTTTAGGGCCCAGGGTGGCAAATTCATTATTCCTGTGCCAAATGTAAGAATAATATGATTTTTCATAAAACTAAAATAAAAGATGTATATATTATCGAGCCGGAGTTAGTGGATGACGAAAGGGGATATTTTGGCAGATTTTTTTGTAAAAAAGAATTCGAAGGACAAAGATTAAATTTTGAAATTGTCCAGATAAACCGGTCTTTAATAAATAAAAAGGGGACAATAAAGGGTTTGCATTTTCAAAAATGGCCCAAGGCCGAAGTAAAAATTGTACAATGTTTAAAAGGCAAAATTTTTGATGTGGCTGTTGATTTGCGGAAGGATTCAGCAACTTACGGACAATGGGTTAGGGTAGAACTTACACAAGATAACAAAAAAATGTTTTTAATACCAAAAGGATGTGCTCATGGTTTCCAGTCTTTAAAAAAAGATTCTGAAATATTATATTTTATATCTGAATTTTATTCTCCGGAAAATGAGAGCGGGGTTAGATATGATGACCCTTTTTTAAATATAAAATGGCCGATAGAAAATCCATCTCTTTCAGAGAGGGATAAAAAATGGCCATTAATACAGAAATGATTATGAAAAACC
>JAPLZD010000002.1 GCA_026395195.1 Candidatus Staskawiczbacteria bacterium | reverse complement strand
GTCTTCCCCGAGGCAGTCGGCCCCAAAATTACAATTAGTTTATTTTGCATTGATTAGGTCTATTAAAATTTTTTCTCTGCGCTTTTTTTCTGCCCATGGGACGTCGTCTTTCATTTTTGCCGCAGCGGTTCCTGCGCGGGGAGAATATTTATTTATAAATGCAACGCCGTATCCAATTTCTTTTAAGGTTTTTACAGTATTGTTGAATTGTTTTTTAGTTTCACCGGGGAACCCAACAATTATGTCAGTAGAAAGCCTGATGCTTGGTAAAGCTTTTCTGACTTTTTTTACCAAAGTTTTGTATTGTGCGACTGTATACGGCCTGTTCATTCTTTTCAAAACTTCATTGTCGCCAGACTGTATCGGCAAATTTAAATCCATTGAAAGTTTTTTGCATTTTACCATTGTGGCGATCAATTCATCTGAAAAATCTTTCGGGTGGCTTGAAGTAAAGTTAAGTTTGAAATCTCCGGGAATATCATTTACTATTTTTAACAATTTTGGAAAGTTTATATTTTTATCTTTGTAAGAATTAACATTTTGCCCCAACAACCAGATTTCCTTGCAGCCCCTTTTAACCAAATTTTTTACTTCGCTAATTATTTCATTTACCGGGCGCGAAATTTCTCTGCCCCTAGTGTATGGCACCACGCAATAAGCGCAAAAATTATTGCAGCCAGTTGTAATCTGGATATACCCGCTATCGCTCGGGAAGTGATCTTCCGCTAGCGCTCGCGGCCCAGCGGCCGCTCGCTCAATCCGCGGCGATTTTCCCGCTTCGCGGGACCTTGCAAAATCGCCTTGCGAGGTACGCTTCAGATCACATTCCCTCGCCATTTGCCTCGCTATCTTCCCAATTTGGGCTATCTCTTTTATGTCGACAATATAGTCAAAGCCTTTGGCAAACTTCTTTCTGTCTTTTTTTAAAATGCATCCGGTCAAAATGGTTGTAGCCTGCCTGCCGGCAGGCAGGGTTTCTTTTTTCAGTTTTTTAAATTTTTCAACCAGCCCGTGCACGCGGTCAACAGCAGATTGCCTGACCGAGCACATTACAACTACAATCAAATCCGTCTCATTTATATTTTTAGTTTCTTTGCATTTTGCGGATTCTAAAACAGAGGCGACCCTTTCTGAGTCGCTTATGTTCATTTGGCATCCAAAAACACTTATATAGTACTCCATTTTATCTTATTTCTTCTTTTCGCTCTTTTATGAAATATCGCCATTTTTAGATAAAGTCAACAAAAGCTGAAAAAGGCATATCTATCAAAGCATTAAAGAAGGCGGTAAAAGCATTATATCTTTTCCATTTGTTGGAAATCCACCTGCCAAGACCTTGCATCGGCAGAAAGAATACATCAGAAAAAAAGCTCAAGAATCCTTCTTTTTCGTCTTCCATTGTAAGTTCTTGGGCTCTTTTTGAAACCGCTGTTCCAGCAAATAAAATTAAGGCAATAAATATAATGTCTATAATAATAGAGGTGATAGGGAACCCAAAGTAGTTCAAAACATAATATATTGCACCAAAAGTTATGAATGCCGACAAAACATACATAAGAGACAAAACAATTTTTATAGCGATTCCCTTTTTTCTGCTCATCTTTATTTCGTATATATCGGCGCTTTCTTTTTTATAAGCTATTTTCATGGTTTCCATCGTAACAAGATTTAAGTTTTTTTTGGAAGGACGCCTTATGCTGATTACTATCAAGAACATTAAAAGAGTTGGTATCAATACATCTGCTGCGAGCAGCGTCATGTTTAGTGAGTGTCCG
>JAPLZD010000003.1 GCA_026395195.1 Candidatus Staskawiczbacteria bacterium | reverse complement strand
GCGCCAGGTCCTTGTCAAGCGGCGCGACGCTTTGCGTCGGGCCTTGGCCGGCGACTTGGGTTTGTTGAGAGAACTCATCGCGGAGGCGCCAGGAGATGTAGTTGACTCGGCTCTGGATTCTGTCCAGGACGATATCAACTCGCAGTTGGCCGAGGTGAAAAGCCGCGAGCTCGCCCGCATCGAGTATGCCTTAGAGCGGATGCGCGAAGGTCAGTTTGGCGTGTGCGAGGGCTGTGGGACGAGCATTCCCATGGCGCGCCTCAACGCCCTGCCGTACGCCACCTACTGCATCACTTGCCAGCGCGAGGCGGAACGCCAGGGCACAGCAACTTCGACTGCTGAAGTTGACTGGGGCCAGCTGCTGGATTCGGCCACCGGCGAGGTCGATTTGTCGATCAACGATATTGAACTCGACATTTCGTGACACTTGCCGCGGCTTGACTCAAGCCAAGGCTCTTTGCAGTCGCTCTGACTGCTTAGAGCTTTTTTATTGATAAAAGTGTAAATTTTTGTTAATATTTAGGATATGAGCCAGGAAAATATTAGAAATTTTTCTATAATTGCACATATTGACCATGGAAAGTCCACTTTAGCCGACCGGTTTTTGGAGTTGACCGGCACAATTGATCCAAAAAAAATGATGCCGCAATTTTTAGATTCAATGGATTTGGAAAGAGAAAAGGGAATTACCATAAAACTGAAAGCCATTAGAATGAAATATAATTATGGCGGAAAAGACTATATTTTAAATTTAGTGGACACGCCGGGCCATGTGGATTTTTCTTATGAAGTTTCAAGAAGTATGGAAGCTGTTGAGGGAGCTGTGCTTTTGGTTGACGCAACCCAGGGCATTCAGGCGCAGACCTTGGCAAATTTGGAACTGGCAAAGCAGCAGAATTTAAAAATTATTCCGGTAATAAATAAAATTGATTCGCCAATTGCAAAAGTTGACGAGTCGGTTGAAGAGCTTTCAAATTTGCTGGATGTAATGCCCGATGAAATTATAAAAATTTCGGCAAAAGACGGAACAAATGTTTTAGCGGTTTTGGAAACAATAATACGCGATGTACCTGGACCCGCCCAAAGCCCTTCGGGCAATGAGGCGGGTGAGAATTTCCGAGCCCTCATTTTTGACTCAGAGTATGATTCTTTTAAGGGCGTAATTGCTTTTGTGCGAGTGGTTGACGGCGAAATTTCTAATGGAGAAAAAATTGAATTAATGGCAACAAATACACCAGCTGAAGTAAAAGAGCTGGGGTATTTAAACCCGGGATTTTCTGCGCAACCAAAAATAAAAGCAGGCGACATTGGATATATTGCCACAGGAATTAAAGAGCCAGGAAAAGTTACTGCCGGCGACACTATTATTAAATTAAAATCAAATGCAAAAGCTTTGCCCGGGTACCAGGAGCCAAAGCCGATGGTTTTCGCCAGCTTGTATCCGGAAAATCCAGACGATTTCGATGTATTGAAAGTTGCTTTGTCAAAATTGAAATTAAACGACCCGGCATTGGTTTTTGAGCAGGAAATGAAAGAGGCTTTAGGTAGGGGATTTAACTGCGGGTTTTTGGGCACCTTGCATATTGAAATTATTTCTGAAAGGCTGGAAAGGGAATTTGGTTTAACATTGGTAATTTCAACGCCTTCTGTGGTTTATAAAGTTTTCGACCAGAAAGGAAAAGAAATTATTATACACTCGGCAGGTGATTGGCCCGACCAGTCTAAAATAAAAAGTGCAGAAGAGCCTTGGGTTTCTTTGGAAGTTATAGCGCCATCAAACCAAATGGGAAAGTTAATGGAAATTTTAAAAAGCTTGAAAGGAAATTATGTTGATACAAATTATTTAAGCCCCGAAAGAGCAGTCATAATTTTTGAAACTCCATTGCGCGGAATTATTGCAAACTTATACGAAAAAATAAAAACAGCCAGCCAGGGGTATGCTTCAATGAATTATAAAATGCTGGGCTACCGGCCGGCAAAACTGGTGAAAATGGAAATTTTAATTGCAGGGCAAAAAGAAGAAGCGTTTTCAAAAATTGTGGCTGAAGACGAAGCTTACGCAGAAGGAAAAAGAGTTGTTGAAAAATTAAAAGAAGTTTTGCCTCCGCAAATGTTTTCGGTTGCCTTGCAGGCGGCCATTGGAGGGAAAATTATTGCCAGAGAAACAATTCGGCCGTACATGAAAGACGTTACAGGATATCTTTATGGGGGAGACGTAACAAGAAAAAACAAGCTTCGCGA
>JAPLZD010000024.1 GCA_026395195.1 Candidatus Staskawiczbacteria bacterium | reverse complement strand
TTTGCGAATAAACAAGCCTTGGCTGATGCGCCGAAGCGTTGCCCGTAATCCCCAATAAAAAAAAGAAAAATATTACAGTAAAAAATATTTTATTCATCTATTGTAATTCTTTTTTATGACTGCAGCCGCACAAATCGCAGTCTAATCCGCATTCGCAACAATTATGGCAAAGCCATGGACGGCACAAACACCTGTCTCTTCTATTCATTGACCTGTGGCATCTTTTGCACACGCCTATGGGTTTTGGTTCCTCTTTCTTAGCAATTTTAGACCGCCCTTCGTCTTCTGGCATCTGAATTTTTTCTGCTTTGTACATCGGCCCGTGGCCGGGAATTATCCAATCAGACATTTTCAAAACCATTTCTCTGCTGTGCCCTAATTCTACCGGATTTGAGGCAAGGCTGTCATCCTTGGGTTCTGCCGGATAATTTTCCTTCCAAAAAACATCTCCGCATATTGCCACTACCCCGGGGCTTTCGCTGTCGGGCCCTGTTGTTACAAATAAAGTAATATCTGTTTTGTCGTGGCCGGGCGTACGCAGTATCTGGATATCCGGAGAAAACTGCTCTTGCCAATTTTCCACAGAATTTTTTTCCCACACGCCAAAATATTCCAAAACTTTGGCATTGGGAAACATTCCAATATTTCTGTAATGATCAATATGAGAATGCGTAATGCAAACTATATTAACATCGTCAACGGTAAGATTTTCCTCGGCCAATTTATCAATCAAATCCTGCTGGGAATTCATAATTCCCGGGTCAACCACCATTACTGTGTCGCCATCGCGAACCAAAGTAATAGTTGGCTGAGTTTTTTCCTCGCCCGTTTCGCCAACTTCATTGGCATTGGTATAGCCTTCAATTAAAATTTTTACCGAAGCGCTCATATTATTTGAATATTATTTTTTGAAAATATTTTAATTTCCATTTCTATTTTGTCTTCTTTTTCTCCGTCAATAACAATATGGAAAATTAAGTCTAACAATATAAATACGCTTTTTTTTGGCGTTTCGATGCTTATATCTGCGGTAACGATTTCCACATCAGCACCTGACACAGAGCTGTGCCTGCTTTCAATTTCTTCCTGTAAAGCTGCAAAAAATTGTTTTTGTGAGAACCCCTTTAACGCCAAAGAAAGGTTTTTTAATAAATCTTCGCTTACCCCGGTTTTTTTTGCAATTTTCTGCAACCCCTTGCCGGAGATAATTTGCTTTTCAATGTAATCAAGGGCAGACTCCAAATATCCATATTTATCCAATATCTGCATAAAATGAATATTAATTGTCCCGGCCGCCAGACATTGCTAATTTTTCTTTCCTTTATTTTTGTTTCTGACGTTAGAATGTTCCAACCTTGAAGCGTTTTGCTGAAATCTTTTTACAGCTTTATCTTGCGGAGATTTGAATGTCCTTTTTTCTTTTTGAAATTTCTTTAAATCCTTTGGGTCATAATAAAACATATTTTTAGTTATTAGATTAGTTTAAAATCCAAATAAAAAAGTTTAGAACTCCTGCAAAAGAAACCCATAAAATATAAGGAATTAATAAATAGGAAGCTGTTTTGGAAACTCTGTAGAAATTTATAATTGTATACAAAATTGCGAACCAAAGCATTAACAATTCAAAGAATGCCGCTGCGGGGAAATGCATGCCGAAAAATATTATCGACCACAGGGCGTTAAGGCCTAACTGCGTTGTAAAAATTAAAATTATGTTTGCCTTCTGCCACTCTCCTGTAAAAAACTTTTGCGATAATTTATTCCATGCTTTCCGCTTTTTTATTTTCAATTCATTTTTTACAACGAAATTTTTTGTCCAGACAAGATACAAAGAAATTCCCATCAAAACAAACAAAGCTGTCCACACCGGGCCAAAAATCCAGCTGGGCGGATTAAAAGCCGGCTTTGTTAAAAACATATACCACGTCCCAATTTGCGGGGTTGTAAAAATGGCTCCGGCTGCGCCAGCCAATTCGCAAATTATAATGCTAATTAAAAGTTTAAAAAAGTTTTTTGATTTCATTGCTTAATTATATCTACAATCTCCTCCCAAGGCAAGCCGTTCCTTCCAAAGTGCCCGTATGCAGCTGTCTGTTTATATATCGGACGAAGCAAATTTAATCTCTCAATTATTGCCTGCGGCCTAAAATCAAATTTTTCCTTTGCCAAATGCGCAATACTTTTACCATTTTCATTCACTGCCTCCACCATTAAAGGTTCTGCTTTGCCAATTGCGTAAGCTACAGAAACCAAACACTCTTTTGCATAACCGGCGGCAACCAAATTTTTAGCAACAAATCTTGCCATGTAGGCTGCTGACCTGTCCACTTTTGTGGGGTCTTTTCCGGAAAAGCATCCGCCGCCATGAGTTATCAGCCCGCAATAAGTGTCAACCATAATTTTTCTTCCGGTCAAACCAGCATCTGCCTCAAAGCCTCCCCGAACAAATTTCCCTGTTGGATTTACTAAAATTTCTATGCCCGAAATATCTCCCATAACGGGCTTTATTAACCTTTCTATCAACTTTTCTTTTATTTTTCCATTTTCCATTTCCTCGCAGTGCTGAGTGCTTACTAAAATAGTTTTTATTACTCCATCTTGGACTGTTATTTGAGTTTTACCATCGGGCTTAATCCAGCAAGCTCCTTGCTTTCTCAAATTTTCCAAACCTTTTGCTAATGCATGAACTTTTACAATCGCCTGGGGCAAAAATTCCGGAGTCTCATCGGTTGCATATCCATACATAATCCCCTGGTCGCCAGCTCCGCCATTATCAACTCCTTGGGCAATATCCGGAGATTGTTGAACAATGTTTACTAAAATTTTAAGCTCCTGATCGTATCCTAAATCTTTATAAAGTTTTTTTGCCACTTCCTCAAAATTAACCTTTGCGCTTGTTGTGATCTCACCCCCAATCATTAGAGTCCCATGCCCGCCAAAACA
>JAPLZD010000076.1 GCA_026395195.1 Candidatus Staskawiczbacteria bacterium | reverse complement strand
CTTCGTTTAGCCATTTTTTAATATCAGCCTCTTCGGCTACACCGATAAACCCGCTAATTGCTTTGTTATCTTTAAAAAGCATTACCATTGGAATTCTATCAACCTCAAATTTGGAGCTTGCAATCTTAGCTGAATCAACGTTTACTTTAGCTAAAATAACTTTATCTTCCATTTCCTTGGCTATTTTCTCTAAGATTGGACCCAGTGTGCGGCAAGGTCCGCACCAGTCTGCATAAAAGTCTACTATTACTGGTAATTTTGCTTCGCTTATTTCTTTATCAAAATTTTCGTCGGTTAAAATCATATTTTTAGTTCTCTTTATGAGTTATGTCTAAAATTGCCAGTTCAATAGGCAGTTGCGGAACTGCAGAATATTTCATCCGATTTTCTGCATCAATGAATAATTCCAGCATGTTTTGCACGTCTTTTTGGGCCAGGCTTGCAGTTTGTGCTTTCATTTTGTTAAGTTCCTCGGCTGAAAGGCCGGAGTTTTGCAAGTTCAAAAAATTTGGATTAATTTTCAATAGGAGCGATTGGCGCAAATAAAAAACAAGCGTTTTGGCAAATTCCTGCAAATCAACTCCTGTGTCTGCCATAGAATTTATAGACAAAACAGCATCTTTCGTGTTTTTTTCAATAAGCTGGTCGACAAATTGCGCAATTTGCCCAACCTCCACAATTCCCAAAAGTTCTTTTATATCCTGGGACTTTATTAAAGCATTTTGTCCGGCAAAACTTATACACTGGTCAAGCAAAGACTCGGCGTCCCTAAAACTTCCGCGCGAATTTAAGGCAATTAAAGACAGCGCCGAATCATCAAATTTTATGCATTCCTTTTTGGCGATAAATTGTAATTTTTTAGAAATTTCGGGAATTTGCAGTCTTTTGAAATCAAACTTTTGGCACCGTGATACAATTGTAGGAATCATTTTGTGCGTCTCGGTTGTTGCCAGCAAAAAAACTGCGTGCGAGGGCGGCTCCTCCAATGTTTTTAGCAAAGCATTTGCGGCTGATTTTGAAAGCTGATGGCATTCGTCAATTATAAAAACCTTATATTTAGACTTTACCGGCGAAAATTTAATTCCTTCAATTAATTCTCTTATGGCATCAACTCCTGTGTGCGAAGCCGCGTCAACCTCAATTAAATCCATTGAATTTCCGGCCATAATTTCCGTACACGATGAACACTTATTGCACGGCTCAAAGCCTTCGGCTGCCTTGCAATTTATTGCTTTGGCAAACAATCGGGCAAGGGTTGTTTTCCCGCTTCCCCGAGGACCGCAAAACAAATACGCATGCGAAATGTTTCCGCTGGAAATTGAATTGGTTAGCGTCTGCACCACATGCTCCTGCCCCACCACTTCTTCAAACCTCTGCGGCCTGTATTTCCTATATAAAACTAAATTTGTCATTCTTCTAATTTTACCCATTTAAAATATGTGTCTTTATCTTCCTGATGCTCTACGTATCCCTCGGGATTATATTGCTCCGAATTTAATTCCACATCAAAATAATATTCCATTGCGTCCATCTTTAGGCCGGGATAGCTTCCGGTTTCTTTGGTATTCTCTTCTCTCCGTTTTTCTGCGGCCGGTATCGGCCCGGAAATTCCTAATTCCTCCTGAATTGCGCGACGTACCGCATCTTGGTCTGGAGTTTCGCCTGGCTTAATCTTTTCAGCAAGAGATGCTTTTGGCTCTCTCCTGCGCTCTCTTCCATCTTTAAAAACCTGTTTTTCTTCAACTAGTATAAGCTTCTTTCCAGTTGTTGCGTCATCATAATAAACATCCACAAATGCAACAGAAATTTTTCTGACTAGCTCCCCTGATTCGTCTACTTCCAAAACCGTTTCGCCGTCAACAACTTCTTTAACTAGGTGATCCAAAGTTTTTGCCGAACCAGTCCCCCACTTTTCAGTTGGAATATTATATTGCGCCAACAAGGCGACAACTTCATTTTTAACTCTCTCCGATTGGTCTTGCTCGCGAATTTCTCCGTTCATTATTATTTTTTGAAGACTAAAAATTTGTAGGTTAAAAAATTCCAAATTGCCGTAACAAACATGGCAAATATTACAGAAATCAAGCGCCACGTGTTGGCGTTGAAATCTGTCCTTATTCTAACAAAAAAATAAAACGATGCAACATTAATCAAAAGGCCGATTACTGTGGCTGTTACAAACTGGAGCATTTCCCTTTTTATGCCATCTTTTTCTGGTTTCTGAAAAACCCAATATTTATTTCCTGCATATTTTATGGATACAGCAAAAAGAAATGATATTGTTTTAGACAGAATATCCGCGCCAAAAATCCAAAAAAATATTTGAAAACAAGCTAAATCGGCTAGATCCGCTAGCCCACCAACAATAACATGGCGCATAACTTGTCCGGTGATTTTCATTTAATGATTTTAACATAAGTAAACTGCTATTAACAAGTGTTAAAAAGTTTGCTATCATATCTTAATGAAATCTTTTATAGATAATCTTGGCAGGTTTTTAGAAAAACTAGATCGATACAGAGACGAGTTGCTTTTTTTATTCATAAAACCCTATTGGCCCAGAAAAATTACGCCGAATTATGTAACTTCTGTCAGAATATTTATCGGTGTCGCATTGTTTATTATTCTCTTTTTTTATAAAATTAATGATAAAGGACTTATCTTGCTGCTTTTCTGTGTGGGAGCAATAACCGATCTTATTGACGGTCCAATTGCCCGTGGAACAGACAAAGTTACAGAACTGGGCGCCATGTTAGATTCAACCGCGGACAGACTTTTAATTCTGCCTATCGCGGTTTATAGCTTGTTTGACCACCACCGATGGCTTCTGCTGGTATTGCTCTTAGTTGAAATTACCAACACCCTTGTATCTATATTTTATAAATCAAAGGAAGTATATTTGGAATCAAACATTTTTGGAAAAACAAAAATGGTCTTAATTTGTATTGCGTTTATTGCCATTTTAATCTTCTGGCCCAACGATCCGCCTATTTTGTTTGTTTATATGCTTTGGCTGACAGTTTTGTTTTCGTTTTTAAGCATGTTTTCAAGATTAATAGAATTAAAACAAAAAAAGAAAATTCATGTCCCACAATTTAAAAATTTATAACACGCTTACCGGAAAAAAAGAGCAATTTGAGCCCAGAAAAGGCAAAAAAGTAAATTTTTTTGTTTGCGGGCCGACTGTCTACGATTATTCGCATTTGGGACACGCAAGAACATATATAGTTTTTGACGCATTTGTAAAATATTTGAGGCATTGCGGGTACAATGTTTTTTACCTGCAAAACATCACCGACATCGACGACAAAATAATTATGAGGGCCAGAGAAAGGGAGGTGCCGGCAAAAGATTTGTCTGCAGCCTTTTTAAAGGAATATTTAAAAAGCATGAAGGCTTTAAAAGTTGACAGTGTCAATAAATATGCCAAAGCCACAGACTATATGAAGGAAATAATAAACCAAATAAAAAGGCTTCAAGACAAAAAATTTGCCTATAAAATTGAGGGCGATGGAGTTTATTTTAATATTGCCATGTTTAAAGATTACGGAAAGCTTTCCGGCAGAACAACTCTGCAGGCCGAGGACGCGGTTTCCAGAATTGATTACAGCAAGGACAAGAAAAACAGGGGCGACTTCTGCCTTTGGAAATTGAAACAGGAATCCTTAGAGCCAAGCTGGAAAAGTCCGTGGGGCCAGGGCAGACCGGGCTGGCACATTGAAGACACCGCAATTACAGAAAAATTTTTCGGGCCGCAATATGATATTCATGGAGCTGCCCGCGACTTGATATTTCCCCACCACGAAGCTGAAATTGCGCAAATGGAGGCAATTTCCGATAAAAAACCAATGGCAAAATATTGGATGCACGGCGGTTTTTTGACGGTAAACGGACAAAAAATGTCCAAATCTTTGAATAACTTTATATTAATCAGCGACCTGCTGAAAAGATGCCCCTACCAGCAATTAAGATTCATGATTGTAAAAAATTTATGGCAAAGCCCAATGGATTATTCAGAATCTGCAATGATTGAGGTAAGGGCAGCCTTAGAAAAAATTGAAGAATTCCTGCGAAAACTCAAAATCCGAAATCCGAAATCCGAAACAAATTCAAAATTTCAAAATTCTAAATTAATAAAACAATTTAAAAACGGCTTTTACAAAGCTTTAGATGATAATTTCAATACTCCTCAGGCGTTTGCGACAATGTTCGATTTTATAAAAAAAACCAACGAAATTCTGGAGGGAAACTTGATCTCGAATAAGGGGTCTGCTGAAATTTATAAATTTTTCCAGGAAATAGATAAAATTTTTGGAATTATAAACTGGAAAAAGGTAAGCAGAACAATTCCTGCTGAAATTAAAAAATTAGTGAAAGAGCGCGAGCTTGCCCGCAAAAATTCCGACTGGCAAAAGTCAGACGGCCTCCGCGCGCAGATCGAAGAAAAAGGATTTTCAGTTGAAGACACCAAATCCGGCCCGGCTGTAAAAAGCATTTAACCTTGCTTTTGGTTTTCAAAATAGATAGTATGTAGTATGGCTAAAGAATTGCCGGATAAATTACCTCCGCAGAATATCGAGGCAGAGCAATGTCTGCTGGGGTGTTTGATGTTGGACAGAGACGCAATTGTAAAGATTATTGATTTTATAAAATCAGAAGATTTTTATAATGGAAAGCACCAGGATATATTCGGCGCAATGGCAGAACTTTACGAAAGGTCAGACCCAATTGACATACTCTCGGTATCAGCCAGATTAAAAGAAAAAAATAAATTAGAAGACATTGGGGGTTCGGCCTACCTTACTTCTTTAATAAACACTGTCCCAACCGCCACGCATGTTGACAATTATGCCAAAATTGTCAGGCAAAAAAAAATCTTAAGAGACTTAATTTCCGCCTCCGAAGAAATAGGCCTGTCAGCTTTTAACGAAGCTGAAGAGGTTGATGATTTATTGGATAAAGCAGAAAAAACTGTTTTTTTAATCGGCCAGCGTTCCTTAACCCAGCAATTCCTGCCCATAAGAGAAATTTTAGCAGATACTTTTGAGAGATTAGACGAGCTATCAAAAAATCAGGGACAAATGCGCGGAGTGCCAACCGGCTTTACCGATTTAGACAAAATTTTGGGAGGCTTGCAAAAATCAGATTTGGTAATTTTGGCTGCCAGGCCTTCAATGGGAAAAACCTCTTTGGCTTTAGATATTGCCAGAAATGTTGCGGTTTTAAAAAACTTGCCAGTCGGACTTTTTTCTCTGGAAATGTCAAAAGACCAGCTGGCCGACAGGCTTTTAGCTTCCACAGCAAACATAAATTTGTGGAATTTAAGAAACGGCAGGCTTCAGGGAGACGATTATTCAAGATTGCAGCACGCCATGGGAAGTTTGTCTGACGCGCCTTTGTATATTGATGACGCGGGCTCGGTAAATATTTTACAGATACGGGCAATGGCGCGCAGGCTTAAGGCAAATAGAGGCTTGTCGCTGCTTGTTATAGATTATCTGCAGTTAATGGAGCCGATGAACAGATTCGCTTCTCCCGTGCAGCAAGTTACGGAAAATTCCAGAGCTTTGAAAATGCTGGCAAAAGAGTTGGAAGTGCCGGTGCTGGTTTTGTCGCAACTTTCTCGCGCAGTGGAAGCCCGCGTTCCGCAAATTCCA
>JAPLZD010000068.1 GCA_026395195.1 Candidatus Staskawiczbacteria bacterium | reverse complement strand
TAATTTTCTAATTTTATTTTATTTCCGTCAGACAGCAATTTTACATCCCCGTCTTTGTCGGTCCTTTTAATTTGTATACCAAATTTTTCCAATCTATTCAATACCTCCGTTGTGGGATGTCCGTAAGAATTTTTTCCCACTTCAATAACAGCAATTTTGGGTTTAACCGCTTCCAAAAATAAGTCTGACGTTGAATATTTAGATCCGTGATGCGCAATTTTCAACACGTCTGAAGCAATGTTTTCTTTTTCCGCAATTTCTTTTTCAGCGGCGCTGTCTATGTCGCCGGTAAAAAGAAATGAATCTTTGCCATAAGTTAAACGAGCAACAAGGCAAGTATCGTTGCTGGTATTCTTAATTTCTTTTCCGGCCAAATCTTCAAAAGGGAACAAAATATCAATTAAAACATCTCCTGCCCCTATTTGCTCTCCTGCATTTACAGTCAAAACTTTTGTCGGCTGTGTTTTTGACAATTTTGCCAATAAAGGGCTTCTTGCAGTAGAAACTTCCTTCAGCAAAGCTGCCAGCTGTTTGTTTTCCGCGTCTGTTTTTACAACTCCGGTCCACAAAAAGTAATTTACTTTGTATCTTTGCAAAACATCCAAAATTCCTGCCATGTGATCTTTTTCCGGATGAGTCAAAATAACAACATCAATTGTTTTGTCCCAAAACGGCAAAAGAGAATTTAATTTTCCCAAAACAGTTGAATCGGGCCCGCCGTCAATTAAAATTTGGTGGCCCTGGGGCGTTTCAATAAATTCGCTGTCTCCCTGCCCTACGCTCAAAAAATCTACTTTCAGCAATCTTGGCGCAGTTAAAACAAAAACCTCCTGCCAGGCAAAAACATTTAACGCCATCAAAAACACCGCAGCCAGTAGAATATTAATCCTTTTCATTTAGCCATTATAACAAAAAACCCGCTAAAGCGGGTTTTTTATCGAGAAATTATTTTTTTAAACCCATTATTCTGAACATGTTTGTTCCGCAGGTTGGGCAAACTCCTTTCATTGCAGCTCTTTTTTTGCCGCCCTTGCCATTCATTGTGACTTCTTTGGCATCTTTCATTTCTCTTTTGGCTTTGCACTTTACGCAATATGCTTCTGGCATAATCTTATAAAATAAAAATTAATTTTAGAAATCGACCATATTAAACCCATTTTATTCGCATCAAGAGGGCTTGTCAAATATTTTTACGACTATCCTGCCACCCAGCCACCATCAACAACCATCACAGACCCCGTCATATACGAAGATTCATCAGACGCTAAAAACAAAACTGCGTTTGCAATTTCTTCTGCTGTGCCCGATCTTTTTAGTGGAATTGGAGCCAACATTGCTTCTTTGGCTTTAGGGTCCATGTTTGCCATTGAGGCTCCCGGCGTGTCTATTGCTCCAGGGTCAATATTATTTACTCTAATGCCCAATGGAGCCAATTCCTGAGCCATTGCGTGTGACATTGCTACAACTCCGCCTTTTGATGCGCAGTAATGAGTTAATCCTGGAAAACCAACTATTGCAGCAATAGAAGCAATATTTATAATTGAGCCCCGCAAGCCTTTTTCATTCGGCTGATTTTTTTGCATTTCTTTGGCTGCAGCCTGCGCTGCTAAAAAATATCCTTTTAAATTGACATCAATTACTTTTTCAAAATCTGCTTCCTGCATTTCCAAAAAAGGCTTAAAAGGAAAAATGCCGGCATTGTTTACCAAAATATCAATTTTGCCAAATGTTTTAACAGCTGTGGCAATTAAGTTATCTATGTCGGCTTTTTGCGCCATGTCACATTTTACGGCAATTGCCTCGCCGCGCTCTTTTTTTATTTCTTCAATAACTGGTTGGCAGCCCTCGGCAGTCAAATCAGCCAACACAACTTTGGCTCCTGCCTGCGCCAGCAAAATTGAATGAGCCCTGCCCATTCCCCGCTGGGCTCCCGTGACAATTGCAACCTTGCCCTTCAAATCGCAAAACTTCGGCGATGTTTTATTTAATCCAAACATTTTTTATATTTTTTAATAATATTTTGAGACAGCCTACTAAATTCGACATATAGTTGCGCCGGTAATTTTATTAGCGAGGTCTTCAGAGGCGCCATTGCCACAGGCTTGATTGCTTCCCTGCAAAACATATACAAGGATAAAATTTTGGCAATCAGGAGCAGAATGACAGGTTCCACCCCCTTTGTCTATTGCAGTATAATTATATCCGGCAAATTTTACAGATAAAACAGAAAAAGGAGTATCAACTGGTGACGCATAATATTCAGTTAAATCGTTTTCATTTGCAGGAGTTGAAAACCCAAGGGTATCACATTTAACATTACTGTGATCCGGTAAATTTCCACAGGCAGAAAGAACATCGCTACTCATCCCCTTGCCCAAGCAACAGCCAATGCTATTATCATTGTTGGGAAAATGGCCTTTGTCTGCGTAATACATATTTAAAGCCTTGACATAATTTCCCACATCGCTGATTCTTTTTACGTTTCTGGCTTTTGCAATATACCCGCTGACATTAATCATTACAATTGCCGCCAGAACAGCGATGATGGCAATGACCACAATTAATTCTATAATCGTAAAACCTTTTTGTGTTTTCATATTTTAGATTAAATTTATATTATATTATTATATCCTTACCCGCAACATTGCGCAACCGCGCTGTCAATAACAAGCCTGTGAATAACTAAAAAGCCCCGCCAAGGCGGGGCTTTTTTATTTTATTCAAAAATTTAAAATACTTGCAATTTATCAATTTGTAGCGCCTCTTCTTTGGATAAAATTTTATTCTTTTTGAGAGCACTGTTATGAATTTCTAGCACTTTTTTCTGTCTCTTATCCTGTTCGTCTCCAATAGTTTTTTCATCTAATAAGATGTTTAATTTTTCCAAAATTTCATCCTGTCCTGTCAAAATTTCATTTTTAAACTCAACAATTTCGTCGCTTAATTTCTGTATATCGTTATTTTCAAACATATTTTTTATGATTTTTTAATTTTTTTATCAGTAAATTTATTCTTTTTCAAAAATTTTAAAACTGGATAAGCGCAATGTTCGCATAAGTCAGCGTGCTCATAAGATGCAAATCTAACATACACAGAGCCGTCTCCGCCCTCGATTTTCTTTTTACACAAATCGCACCCTTTAATATCCATGAATCTATTATATCCCTGAAAAAATCCATGTCAAATTTTATTCTTTGCAGCAGTTTATTACATATTGGACCACCTTGCCAAGCTTTGCCATAATTCCTTTTTTATCCTCGTCTTTTCTGTCAATTTGGTTATCATCAATTTTTTTTACTTCGCCCAAATCAACCAGTTTTAAATTAATTCCCCAAAATAATGAATAAAGTTCATAGGCTTTTTTGAACATTTCTTCAGCATCCTTTTTATTCCCCTGGCCCAAAGCTTTTGTTCCAACTTCCATCAGCCTCATTGAAGCAGACAGCAAATGTTTAGAAATGCACCAGACTTCGCCCTCATATTCTTTAATAATTCTTTTCAATAAATCTTTTCGCATTTCCCGGGCGGTATTCAGCAAGTCAAAATATTCCGGCTTTTCGGTTTTGGCGCCGGTAAAGAAAAAGTGCTCTTCAATTGAAATTAAGTTCATTATGGCAATGGATAAATCTTCGTCGGAAGACAAATCCAGTTCGCCTTTTTTGCTTGCTTGAACTTTTTTTATAAACTCGTCAACTTTTAAATTATTTTCCATAAAATTAATAAATAAAAAATTAAACTTGTTATTAATAAAGTAGCAACCGGCAAGACGACTTTTTGGTAAGCAAAACGCGCCTTTCCATTATTGCCCCTTTTTAAATAAAGGTTAATCCAGTGGCCTATAAAGAAGGCTGTTGCTCCAATAGCTGACCCAAAAATTATTTTATCAAGACCAAAAATTTTATTTAATGGATGCCCGACAATTCCCGCATAATAAAGAGGAATGTATGTCAGCAATACATAGGACAATGTAATCGCAACGCCATCATCGGGAAAATCTAATTTTTTGTTTTTCATCCAGACTAAGGTCCAAATAATCAAAGCGGTTAGCAGGGCTCCTATCCAGATTGAAGTAACAACGTCATCAATTCCAAACCACCTTGAAAGCCCCAGACCTGCTCCAATTGCCACAACGCAAACCGGACAAACCTGAGCGCTGGCAAAACCAGCAAAGGCTAATCCTAGAAATAATAATCCGAAAAATAAATATTTAAATTTCATTTATTTTATTCCCGCTTGCGCTTTTAAAAAATTTATAATCGGTTCATCGCCAACAAGGCATGCTTTTCCATCCCATATAAAAGGGATGCTAATGCCGTTTGTCGTATCTATTTTACAAGTTTCAGCTTTTTGCAGCAAAGCTGCTGCATTGGCTTGGAGTTCCGGGCTGGTTTTAATGCCAAAAGGAACTTCCAGTCTTGTATATTTTATTTTCTGGTCAATGCCATTTTGCGCAATAAAATCTTCAACATTCTTGCAATGCGGGCAATCGGGCGAATAAAATAAAACTATTCCTTCGGGCAGCGGCGTCGGCGTCACATTATTTTTAGAAAAAAACCCAGACTGGAATGCCCAGAATACAACGCCGGCTACAATTATAACTGAAATAATAAATAGTGGAATTTTGTCCATATACTATTTTAAACTTATTTTAATTAAAGCACATTTTTTTTATTTGTGCAATTTCATTGATAAAGAATTGAACACTACGCTTACCGATGAAAAAGCCATCGCTCCAGCGGCAATTGACGGGTTTAAAAGCCAACCCGTTAAAGGATACAAAACTCCGGCAGCAATTGGAATTCCAATTATGTTATAAAAAAACGCCCAGAATAAATTCTGTTTTATTTTATGCAAAGTGTATTTTGACAAATCCATTGCTTTTACAACGTCCCGCAAATCATCTTTTATTAAAACAATTTCTCCGGTTTCCATTGCCACATCGGTTCCGGAGCCAAGCGAAATTCCCAAGTTCGCCTGAGCCAGCGCCGGCGCGTCATTTATTCCATCGCCAACCATTGCAACAATTTTTCCCTCTGCCTGCAATTTTTTAATTTCATCTGATTTTACCTGCGGTAAAACTTCAGCTAAAACCCTGTCAATTCCAAGTTCTTTTGCAATGGCGTCTGCAACCCGTTTGTTGTCTCCGGTAATAAT
>JAPLZD010000072.1 GCA_026395195.1 Candidatus Staskawiczbacteria bacterium | reverse complement strand
AGTTGTCATTTTAGACAAAATAAAAACGCTTGGATTTGAACACTGCACCTTGTCTGGAGTTTCTTGGGGAATGGATGACCTTATTGTTCCGCCCGAAAAAGAAAAATTAATAGAGCAAGCAGAAGAAGAAGTCAGAAAAATTGACAGTCATTTTGAAAAGGGTTTGCTGTCGCCCGAAGAAAAAACTTCACAGAAAATTTTGGTATGGCAAACAGTCAAAACAAAAATTGAGGCGTTGTTAAAGAAAACATTGCCGCCAGATGGTCCGGTTATGTCTATCATTACAGCTGGAGCCAGGGCTACCTGGGCGCAGCCTGTGCAGATGGCGGGAATGAAAGGTTTGGTGAACAGCCCTTCGGGAGATATTATTGAGCTGCCGGTAAAATCGTCTTTTACAGAAGGTTTTAATGTGCTGGAATATTTTATTTCAACTCACGGAGCCAGAAAAGGAACAGCCGACACTGCTTTGAGAACTTCTTCTGCCGGATATTTAACAAGAAGACTGGTTGATGTTGCTCACGATGTAATTGTTGCAGAAGAAGACTGCGGGGATAAAATTGGTTTGGTCGTCTACAAAAAAGACTCTGATGCAATTGAGCAGGATTTCAAGTTTAAAATTGTCGGCAGAACGGCTTTGGAAACCGTTGAGCGCAACAAAAAAGTTTTTGTCAAAAAAGGAGAATTGATTGTTTGGAAAGTTGCAGAAGAAATTTCAAAGGAAGAAGGGATTGAAAGAGTGGTTGTTGCCTCGCCCTTGACTTGCAGAAGCTCGCAGGGAGTTTGCCAAAAATGTTATGGTTGGGATTTGGGCAGGAATAAAGAAGTAAAACTTGGCGAGGCAGTTGGAATTGTGGCAGCTCAAGCTATTGGGGAGCCAGGTACTCAGCTTACTTTGAGAACTCACCACCTGGGAGGAATTGTTGGAGCAGGCGACATTACCCAGGGTCTGCCAAGAATTGAAGAAATTTTTGAATGCAGAACTCCAAAAGGCGAAGCCATAATGTCTCTGACAGAAGGAAAAGTTGTTGGCATTGATGAAGAAAAAAGAATTGTTACAATTAAACCGACTTCGCCCGATAAAAAATCTAAGAAGGAAACAATAGAATATAAAATTCCCGGGAGAATTGCAATTATGGTTCAAATCGGACAAGAAGTTAAAGAAAATCAGGCATTGTGTGAAGGAAGCTTGGATTTAAAAAAGCTCTACAAATCAGCCGGAGTTGAAGCAACCCAAAGATATATTCTGCAGGAAGTGCAGAAAATTTATTCTTCTCAGGGAGTTGATATTCACGATAAACACATTGAAGTGATTATCCAAAAAATGTTTTCAAGAGTGAGAATCAAAGAAGAAGGAGATTCTGACTGGATAAAAGGCGAGGTCACAGAAAGGCCGGTGTTTAACGAGGAAGTCGAGAGATTAAAAAAGGCCAAGAAAACCCCGCCGATGGGAGTGCAAATTTTGCTTGGAATTTCTGAGGTTTCTTTAAACTCAGAATCATTCCTGTCAGCTGCTTCTTTCCAGCAAACTTCCAGAGTGCTTATTAAAGCAGCTCTTGAAGGAAAAGAAGACAAACTGCGTGGCTTAAAAGAAAACGTAATTATTGGAAAACTAATTCCCGTCGGCACAGGATTTATCCCAAAAATCAAGGAAAAAGAATAATTATGGACAAAAAATCAAGCAATCTGCTTGATTTTTTGTTGTGTGGAAATTAGCTTGAAGAATATATTAGAGGGAGTATAATGATATAATAAATCATATGGCGAAAAGAGACAAAGAAGAAAGGAAAAATAGGAAAAACGGGAAGGAAGAGAAAAAGAAAGATTCCATTTTGAGCAACTGGGTTAAAAGGTGGATAAAAGCCACCATAATGTTTTTGGTGGCAGTTGTTTCTGTCTTGTCTTTTCCATATTTTGATAAAGCAGGTTACGCGGGCGAACTTTTTATAAAAACCTGCGATTTTTTGATTGGAAAGGCATTTTACACAATTCCTTTGTTTTTCTTTGCAGCTGGTCTGATATTTTTAAAAACCAGAAAAAAAGGCAAAGATTTGGCAATGTTTTTGGCTATTTTAGTTTCTCTTGTCGGAGTTTCGGGTATTTTGGCAGTTAGAAATTTGGATGCAGCTAAATGCGGATGGTTTTGCAGTGAAAACAACATAGGTCTGCGCTTGGCGCAGTTTTTCAGCGGGCTTTTTGGAGTACTTGTTGCCAACATAATTTTTGGCGTAGTTTTGCTGATTGGCTTGTTTATTTTTCTGCAATTTGTCTGGCAAGAAATGCCTAAGAAAGACAAAGAAGAAAAGCCTACTTTTGCTGTTAACAGACCCGGCGAAGATAACCCAAAAATTAAAGGCATAGAATCAGAAAAAACAACCGAAAAGCCAAAACAAACTCCGTCAAGAATAACTTTGTTCAAAAAAAGTAATGAAGAGCCGGAAAAAGCAGAAATTAAAAAACCGGGCGCAGCAAATAAAAATAATTATATTCTGCCTCCATTGGATT
>JAPLZD010000063.1 GCA_026395195.1 Candidatus Staskawiczbacteria bacterium | reverse complement strand
GGGGAAGGCAGAATCGAACTGCCGCCTTACGCTCCCGAAGCGTAAATTCTACCATTAAACCATTCCCCGAATTTTTATATCACCCAATATTTTGCTTTTGTCATTTTATCTTCTTTGGACACAACTTCTGATTTTTCCTCTTTTGATTTTTCTGCCAGATTTTTTAATTCCTTTTCTGATAATTTAGACAATTTTTGGGCTTCTTTCTGTAAAAAATCTTTTGTATTCTTTTTTGGGTCGTCTAAAACATATCCAAGCAAAATATCTAAAATTTGGCCTATTTTGGGGCCGGGTTTCTCGCCCAATAACCCCATCAAGTCGTTTCCATTTATTTTTAGCATCTTAACAGAAATAGGATCTTTTGAAACCTTTTCAACTAAATATTTTAAGTGCCTCAATTTATAAGGTTCTGCTTTTGGTACGCCAGACCCGATCCTATCTGCTTGGCGCACTTGCAAAAGCTCTTCCATATTTTCTGGCCCAACATTTTTTACCAATCTTCTTACAGAAGCTTCTTTGACTTCATCAACATTATAGTAAAAGAGATGATATCTCACCAATTTTGTAATTTTTTCAACTTCTTTTTTAGAAAATTTTAAGTTGTTCAAAATTTGGAAAGTCATTTTGGCGCCAATCATTTCGTGGTTATAAAAAGTTGCATTTTCTCCTTGGCCACTTTTTACTTTCGGCTTTGCAATATCGTGTAAAAGCGCAGCCAGCCTGACATGCAAATCAAATTTTTTCTTGGCAGTATATTCTAAAGATTTTACAGCGTGCTGGTAGCAGTCATAAATATGGTGCTTGTTTTGGGCAACTCCAAAATTATCCAATAATTCTGGCACAATATATTTTAACAATCCTAATTCCCTTAGCAATTCAATCCCATCGGCCGCGTTATCGGCCATAATTATTTTTATAAATTCATCACGAATTCTTTCTTTTGAAATTGCTTCCAGCCAAATACTATTTTTTTTAATAGCTTTAGCTGTTTTTTCTTCAATTTTAAAATTTAAAGTTACAGCAAGTCTTATGGCTCTTAACATTCTTAAAGCATCTTCATTGAATCTTTCTTCTGCATTTCCAACAGTCCTGATAATTTTATTTTTCAAATCTTTCTTGCCGTCAAACAAATCAATTACTTTTTTATCTTCATCCATGGCCATTGCGTTTATGGTAAAATCGCGCCTGGCCAAATCATCCTCCAATTTTTTAGCATATTTTACTTCGTCGGGGTGCCTTTTATCAGAATATTTTGCCTCAAATCTGTAAGTTGTAATTTCAACCTCTGCTAATTCCGGTTTTTTGCTGCCCGTGCGCGCTGTTACTGTTAAAAAATTGTTTTCATAAAAACTGTCTGGAAAAACTTTTTGGATTTCTTCCGGTTTGGCATTGGTTGTCACATCCCAGTCTTTCGGGTCAATTCCCAGCAAAAAATCGCGCACGCATCCGCCCACAATATATGCCTCAAATCCGGGGTACCCGCTTGCGGGTCGTTCCAGTTTAGTCAATATATTTTTTACTTCTTTTGGAATTGTCATAAACTTAATGTGCCCCCAGGAAGATTCGAACTCCCAACTTTTGGTTCGAAGCCAAATATGATATCCATTTCACTATGGGGGCAATTTATAGATTTTACCACAAAATTCGATAAAATCAACGCCCTTTTCTTTAAATTATTTATGTGTTATGATTATAAAACATAACTTAAACTTGAAAACATGAAAAAAATATTTGCAATTAGTATTTTATCATTTGCTTTATTAATTTCTTTTCTGCCGCTAATGACGAAAGCAGCGGGATTGGTTACTTGTTCTGGGGCAGATTGTACAATTAATAAATTCTTTGAAATGCTGGTAAAGATTTATAATTTTCTTGTTTTGGATATTGCCACGCCTTTGGCAATTATAGCGCTAATAGTCGGCGCCATATTTATGCTTGTTTCTGCTGGAAATCCAAATTTGCACGGCACCGGCAAAAAGATTATTTATGCAGCAATAATTGGATTGGCATTGGTTTTCTGTTCATATTTGATAATTAATTTTATACTTGTAGATATGTTGGGATTTAAAGGAAATTGGGCTAGCCCGTTTTGAGGACGGCCTCGAGCCCCCGTAGCTCAATTGGTAGAGCAGCTCCCTCTTAAGGAGTTGGTTCTGAGTTCGAGTCTCAGTGGGGGCACAAAGACATATAAATAATTTTTAAAAACATGGTAATAAATAAACACGAGAATACCCCAACCCCAGAAGAATTGAAAGAACGGCTAGAAGAAGGTAAGAAAAAAATAAAAGAGACAATGGGAGCAAAAAATGTTCCGGTAGAAAAGCTTAAAGAACAGCTGTCAGAAGGGAAAGAGAAGCTGAAAGAAACAATGGGGGTAAAAAATCCGCCAAATCCGGAAGAATTGAAAGAACGGTTAGAAGAAGGTAAAAACATTTTGAAAGAAAATTTAGGAAAAAGCGACATAGAAGATGAACATGCCGATCAAAAACAAGCGGCATAGGCTTTACAAAATTAGATAAATAAAGTATACTAAAAACATTATGAGCTTAAAAACTAAGGAAAAAACAAAAATAATAAGCGATGTGGGAACCCACGAAAAAGACACTGGATCTTCAGAGGTCCAAATTGCATTGCTTTCAAAAGAAATTGACAAGCTAGTTTTGCATTTAAAAAGGCACCCCCAGGATGTCCACTCAAAAAGGGGCTTGATAACTATGGTTATCAAAAGAAAAAAAATGCTGGCTTATCTTAGTTCAGAATTTGTACCACTCGGCAAAAAACCTTTATCACGCAAAGGTAAATTATGGAGAAGTTTTGAAAAATGCAGTAGCCGGAAGAAAGTTTATTCGGGCTTTTGGTTATGTTGTGCGCACAAAAACTGGCGAAGAAGCGCCATTTTTTGATGCCTTGTCAAAAATTGGAATTGAAACAAGAGTGAGGGATTTGCAGGAATGGTACGGCGGAGCTAAAAAAGCTGACTGGGATGTGGGAATTGTAATTGATGCCATACGCACGGCTCCCGGAGTTGATGTGATTGTTTTGTGCTCTGGCGATGGGGACTTTATTCCGCTTGTTGAGTATTTAAAAAACCAAGGAAAAAGAATGGAAGTAATGGCGTTTGGAAAAACAACTTCTTCAAAAATAAAAGAAGTTGCCGATGAATTTATTGATTTAGACGACAACCTCCCCAAATTTTTATTGAAGAAATAAAAAATAATTAATTGCGGAGGCGGGTGGCGTACTAATTCATACTTATCTTTATAATTTTTATAGAAATAAGCATGCATTCGTACCTGCCTGCCGGCAGGCAGGTATCTGCCTCGCAAAAAAATATGGCAGTAAAAGATACGTTTGAGATAAAGGTGGGAGAGAAACCCATCACAATTAAAACTACCAACTGGACCGAGCAAGCCTCTGGTTCTTGTTTAGTTCAATGCGGAGACACAGAAGTTTTGGTGACTGCTGTTGTTTCTCCATTTTCCAGGCCGGAAATTGATTATTTTCCTTTGACAGTTGAATACGAAGAAAGGTTTTATGCAGCAGGGAAAATTTACGGCTCAAGATTTGTGAGAAGAGAAGCCAGGCCATCAGATGAGGCAATTTTAAGCGCCAGAATGATTGACCGCGCAATTCGGCCTTTGTTTCCAAAAGATTTTAAAAAAGAAGTCCAAGTTGTTGTGACTTGCCTTTCATGGGACGGAGAAAATGATCCGGATATTTTAGGAATGATTGGAGCTTCATTTGCTTTGGCAACTTCTAATATTCCTTGGAACGGGCCTTTAGGCGCAATTAGGGTCACAAAAAATGGAGACTGGAAATTCAATTCCAATTATGGCCAGAGAAAGGAAAGCGAAATGGATTTGACTTTGTCGGCCATAGAGAAAGACGGAGATATTTTAATAAATATGATTGAAATGGGGGCAAAAGAAATTTCAGAAAAAGATGTTTTGGATGCCTATGAAGTTGCCAAAAAAGAATTAAAAGAAATTATTGATGTGCAAATAAAAGCAATTAAAAAAATTGGCAAAGAAAAAGATATTTTTGAACCAGCTGTTGAATTGGATATCGAAAACGAAATTAAGGAGTGGCTGGGCGACAAATTGGAAAAAGCGATAAATAATGCGCCAAAATCAGAAAAAAACTTGGGTGCAACCGAAATTCTAAAACAAGAATTGATAAAGTATTTGTCAGAGAAACATCCTGGTGAAGGCAAGGAAAAACAAGTACTGGCATTTTTTGAGAAAGAAATTGAAAGAATAATTATCAAAAACATCATTGAAAAAGACCACAGGCCCGACGGCAGGAAATCAGATGAAATAAGGCCGTTATCGTGCGAGGTTGGAGTTTTACCGAGAGCACATGGATCTGGAGTATTTTTTAGGGGTTTGACAAGAGTGCTTTCAATTTTAACTTTAGGCGGGCCGGGAGATTCGCAAATAATTGAAGGCATGGAAATTGTGGGCAAAAAGAGATTTATGCACCACTACAATTTTCCTCCATTTTCTTCCGGAGAAACAGCTCCAATGCGCGGGCCAAAAAGAAGAGAAATTGGGCACGGAGCTTTAGTTGAAAAAGCCTTGTTGCCAATGCTTCCAGAAGTTGAAAAATTCCCATATACAATTAGAATAGTCTCTGAAGTTGTTTCTTCAAACGGGTCAACTTCGCAGGCTTCTGTTTGCGCTGCTTGCATTGCTTTAATGGATGCTGGGGTGCCAATTAAAGAGCCTGTTGCTGGAATTTCAATTGGATTGGCAAAAGACGAAGAAACAGGAAAATATAAAGTTTTGACAGACATCCAGGGCCCGGAAGACCACTATGGAGATATGGATTTTAAAGTGGCTGGAACAAAAAATGGAATTACAGCAATTCAAATGGACATTAAGATAGACGGCATTGATAAAAAAATTATGGAAGAGGCTTTGAGCCGCGCAAAAGATGCAAGATTTAAAATTCTTGATATAATAAGGAAAGAGATTCCAGAACCCAGAAAAGAATTGTCTCCATATGCTCCAAAAATATTTACAATGATGATTAACCCTGCAAAAATTGGAGAAGTTGTGGGGCCAAAAGGAAGCGTAATCAACAAAATTATTGACGAGTGCGGAGGCGTTGCAATTGACATTGAAGATTCCGGCCAGGTTTCAGTCACGGGACAAAATCAGGCAGATGTGGACAAAGCGGCAAACTGGATTAAAGGAATTGTCCAAGAGGTTGAAGTTGGAAAAATATACCAGGGAACTGTGAGAAAAATTATGGACTTTGGCGCATTTGTGGACATTTTGCCCGGGCAATCAGGATTGGTGCATATTTCAAAATTTGTTCCGCAAAGAATAGACAGAGTTTCTGATGTTGTAAAAGAAGGTGATGAAATTCCGGTGAAAGTTACAGAAATTGACAGTATGGGCAGAATAAATTTATCTGCCATTGATGCGGGGTTCAAACCAGAAAAAAATATTGAAGCTAGGGGGCGAACAAGCCAGGAGCATCCACCAAAAAAAGGATTTTTCAAAAGGTAAAATCTAAAATAAAATTATGGCGGAAAACTCTATAATAATCCCGAGTGAAAGAATAGTTAGCAAGATATATATTATCCGCAACAGAAAAGTTATGCTCGGTAAAGATTTAGCCGATCTTTACGGCGTTCCTACAAAATCTTTGAATTTGGCAGTAAGAAGAAATCAGAAAAGATTCCCAGAAGACTTTATGTTCCAACTCAACAAGACTGAATTTAAAAACTTGAGGTTGCAAATTGAAACCTCAAGTTGGGGCGGAACAAGGTATGAGCCATTAGTATTTACAGAACAAGGAGTTGCCATGCTCGCCAGCGTTTTGAACAGCAATAGGGCAATTAATGTGAATATCCAAATTATAAGAACTTTCGTAAAGATACGCGAACTTTTGGCAACAAACGAAGCATTGCAAAGGAAAATGATGGAAATGGAAAAAAAGTATGATGATAAGATAAAAAAGATTTTTGACATACTTGGACTTTTATTAGCAGACGAAAAAAATACAAAAAAAGAAATCGGGTTCAAGCCATAAAAATATAATTAAAATAAAATTATGCAAAATAAATATCTCAAATTTTTATTGATTGCATTATTAATTGCTTTTGTTGTCCCGCAAATTGCGCTGGCTGCCTGGTGGAATCCATTCAGCTGGAATTGGAACAACATTTGGAACTATTTTTTTCAAAAACAAGTGCCGACGATTCAGCAACCAACCGCCTGCACCCAAGAAGCAAAAGTTTGCCCCGACGGGTCTGCTGTCGGCAGAACCGGTCCTAACTGCGAATTTGCAGCCTGTCCAGCCAACCCAACCGCCGACTGGAAAACATATACAAACACACAATATAATTTTTCATTGTCATATCCAGCTGATTTTGCAGATATAGATAGCCTAACAACCGCACAACAAAATTCTCTTATGACATACATGGGAGCATGTTTTGCCGGAAATGGCACAAGAAACCCAAACCAATCTAATTTTTGTTACATTGGCCTACAAAAACCAGACGGATTTGATACGGCCTCTTTTAAAATAACTGCAAATAATTCAGAAACACAAGCATCTTGCCAGCAAACAAACGCCAGTCCTGCAAGAGAATTAACCGTACAGACAGCTATCAACGGAATTACTTTTTACAAAGATAAAATTGAAGATGCCGGCTTGGGCCATTATTTAACAGGCGATTCTTATAGGACGTATTATAAAGAAACGTGCTATCACCTGGACTTAAACATTGAATCCAACCGCGGCGTTTCAGAAAAAGGACTTAGTGCTGATTTTTCTTCAATGATGAAATCAAAACTAGAATCAATTCTTTCCACTTTTAAATTTACAGGTGCTCAGCCAGCCTGTTCTAATTTATACTGGTTTGATAACACAAGCGCCGGACCATGCCAGACGCAAAAACAATTCTGCGGAGCATATATGTATTACGGATTAAAAACTTTTACCACTAAGCAAGATTGCTTGAATACGTGGAGCATAGATTCCGGAAGAGGACCAATAACTGAAAAGGAAGCTAGCTGCATGAACACTGGCGGAAAAGTTGAAACAGCGACTTGCTATTGTTCTGGCACCACTGATTATTATAATACATGCGCAATCGGCGGATGCACTTGTACTCCAAATCCGGCGTATGCTAGACAAATAAATACTTGCAATTGCGGGCAAGGAAAGTGTTTTGACGGACAAAAATGTGTTAATGTTAATAATTAATTTATGGTAACGCAAGCCGAGGAACAACAAGCTAAAGAATTTTTGAAACGGGCTGAAATAAGGACAATGAGAAAAGACTTAATGGCGCTCAGAGAAACTGATGCTTTAAAAGAGCGCGATAAAATTACTAAATTGAAAACCTTAGACGAACAGCTTGAAGAGCAACAAACAGCCAAAGAAAAGGCGCGGGCTATGACCGAAGCCGAAAAGGCGGCCAGAAATGAAGTTTTGGGGAAGAATGAGTCGCAGGAAAAAATTGCGGAAAAAGATTTGAAAAATTACGCTACAGAACAAGAGCGCCAGCAGATATTTTTATTGGAATCGCAAAAACTGGGCTTTGAAAAACAGGCTGATGAAATAGATAAAGAAAAAGACCCTTCACTAAAATTAGAAAAAAATAATTATTTGTTAAAACTGCGCGACTGGCAGACGAAATTAAATTCTATTTTAGAGCAGGAAAAGAAATTAGAGGGCGAACAAAAGTTTTTGGCAGAAAAAGCGCAATCATCCACAAGCCAGGCAGAAAGAAAAGCTTTGGAGTCGAGCAGGTGGGACATGGATAGAAAAATACAAGACATAGAAAAAACCCGATGGGATGCTGAAAAACAAATTGAAACTTTAAATAATAAAATCAACGAGACAGACAAGGCTTCCGAGGAATTGGTAAAAGAAAAAAATGACCTTAGAAACAAAATTTTAGGGGCTGACAAGCAATTAAGGGAATTATATTCTGTGGTTATTGCCCGCGAAGAAGAAAAAAGATCCGGGCTGGCAGCAGACCAAAGGGCAAGATTGGAAGCTGTTACAAAAGCAAAAGAAGAAAAAAATGAAGGGGTAAGAAGACAGCAATGGTCTGGCGTTCCGGTCAAAATGGCGCAAGTAAAAGAAGAAAAATTTTTAGGAAATGCGTCAAAAAATGTCAGAGAAAAAATAATGAAAGAGGCCGAAACAGAAGAAGAGCAAAGAAAAAAATTCTTGCAGGATGTGGAAACCTGGACAGAAACAGGCGGAAAGAATGAAGTTGAAAAAGAACAGAAAAAGACAGAGCCGTCTGTTTTAGAAAAAGCTATTTTAAAAACTCCGCAAGAATTAAAAGTGCCCGTTCCGCCTGTACCGCACAAAAAATAATACAAGTAAATTAAAAGTAATGGACAAAAAATTACAAGAAGAATTAAAAGTAAAATTAGAAGAGGAACGAAACTCTATTCAAAAAGAGCTGGAAAGTTTTGCTTCGGAAGACCCTAATTTAAAACATAATTGGGATGCAAAATATCCCAACAGAGAAGATGGCGACAAAGATGAAGAAGCAGATGAAGTCCAGGAATATGACAACATGCTTTCTTTAGAGCACAGCCTGGAACTAAAATTAAAAGACGTTAATAATGCCTTAGAAAAAATTACCGAGGGGAAATACGGCATCTGCGAAAAATGCGGAAAAGAGATAGAAGAAGAAAGGCTGAAAGCAGCTCCCGAGGCAAGGTTTCACCTAAAATGCAACGGCAACTAAAATAAAAAAGCCTCGCAAAGGGGGCTTTTTTATTAGAATTTTATTAGAAATTGAATTTGGTAAAACTGCCGGGAAGGGAATAAAAATTGTGAGAAAAATCGCGTTTAAAATGAATATAGGCGCGATTTTTCGTGCGGCTGGCGCCCCTTAAATCAACAAAATCAACTCCATATTTTTCAAAAGATGTTTTAAATAATTCATAGTGCATGGCGTGTCCAATTTTGTGTTCTCTGCCTGCATCATTGGTCCCGGTAAACATGTTCAAAAGAATTTTGCCATTATTTATTAAATAGCCAAAAACATATCCTTCAAGCGTGTGGGTTTCTTTTTCAAAAGCTAAAGAAACAAGGCAGTTTTCTGCAAATTTCAAAAACAAATCTTTAGATTTCGGGGAAAACCCAATTCTCTTTCCCGACCCTAAATATATTTGATAAATATTATCAATTTCTTTTTGGCTTAATTTATCTTTTACAACAATATCCACAAATTTATATCCGTGGTTTATAATGTTCCTTTTTTTGTTGTCCAGCTTCAAATCATTTTTGAAAACCAGCAGAGTTTCTTCGTCTTGCAGAAGATAGGGGACTTTTTTAAATCCTCTTTTGTGCAAACCTTCGGTTGTCTCTTCAATTATTTCTTTATCATAAATCATCGGCAAATCTATTTTAATTTTTGCGAGCCTCAAAGACTGCAAATGTTTTAAAAAGCTTTCAAAACCTTTTTTTGTTTGGCAAACTGGCCCGAATGGAATATAAATGTTTCTAAAAAATAATTTCTTTGTTTGCTGATATCTGTAATAAAAATCAGCTCCCTGAAAGAAGCTGCCTCCATACTCTTTAAATTGCACCGGATCAAATAAATAATAGGGCCCTTCTGGCATGATTATGTTTTAATATTTGATTGATGTCCTCAGAGAATACTTGCCCAAAGGATTTTTAGCTCCAATAACATCAAAATGCAGGTGGCAGCCAGTTGAAGTGCCGGCCCCAGCCATGCCGGGTTTTCCGCCCATCAAAGCTATCCTGTCGCCAACATTAATTTTTTGCCCCGGAGTTACAAAAATAGTCATAATGTGGCCATAGTAAGTCACCACGCCCGAAGTGTGCAAAATTGTTATATAGTTTCCAATTTTTCCATAAGCATCATAATGGACTCTTTGCACCGTGCCGGCAGCCGCTGCATAAATTGGCGTTCCGCAGCTGTTGGCAATATCCACTGCATTATACCAGTGGAGGCCCTGGGTAATAATTCCTTGCGTCGGAAAAATAAAGAAGCTGTCAGCCAAAGGAACCTGATTGTTTTTCGGCGTTGTTGGCGTTGCTTTTTTGGGCATTACACCCCCGGGAACAATCAAAATGTCTCCAATGTAAATATCATCCTGATTTGCTAAGTCGTTGTAAGCAATAATATCTTGAGATTGAGATTGATAAGTTTGGGCTATCCCAGAAATAGTGTCGCCGGATTTTACAACATAGGCAACGCCATCTACCGGCAAAATAGCCAAACTTTGTCCGACTTTTAAGGTTGAGGAACTTGTTAAATTATTAGCCCAAAGAATGGTATTAACAGATATATTGTTGGCGCTGGCAATTGACTGGATAGTATCTCCCGGCTGAACAATATAATCTGTAACCTCTTTTTTGTTTTGATTGGCGCCTCAAAAAATGTCTCCTAAAACTTTCCCCGACACAATGCTCGGGGTCGCCATTCCTCCTAAAGTGTTCTCTTGTATAATTTTTAAATCTGGGGTTTCCAGCTGTACCATATTGCTTTGGCTGCTAAATAAGCTGCTGGCAACCAATCCATTGGATTTGTTCAAAAAAGTATTTAAAAAAACAAAACGGCCGCCCTGTAAACCGCTGGCCGATTGACTGTCGCAAGAAGAATAGGTGACTCCGAACAGCAAAAAACACCCGATTCCAAAGTAAAAAAGAGGATTTTTGAATAATCTTTTAAAAACCCCTTTTTTTAGAGCTGTCTTTGCTCCCGTTAAAATTTTGCCGATTGATTTAAACAACTTATTTCAAATTTACCATTTTATGCTGCCGCGGTCAAGAAATTTATCCCCCTTTTATCCACTGCAATTAATGCAATTATTTGCTATACTAATCAAATGGATTTAACTTCTCCAAAAAATATTAAAGGCCTTTTAGCAGAATACGGGGCAAAACCATCAAAGGGTTTGGGCCAAAATTTTTTAATTGACAAACACATTTTAGAAAAAATTATAAAAACAGCTGACATAAAATCAGACGATATTATTTTGGAAGTTGGCCCGGGCATTGGAACCTTGACTCAAGAGCTTGCTAAAAAAGCTGAAAAAGTAATTGCTGTTGAAAAAGACAAAAAAATGTGCGAAGTTTTGAAAGAGACTCTGAAAGATTTTAAAAATATTGAAATTATTAATGATGACATTTTAAAAATTAAAAAATTAGAAAAATTTAAAAATTATAAAGTAGCTGCCAACATTCCCTATTATCTTACATCTCCACTAATTCGAAAACTGCTAGAGGTACAAAATCCCCCCGAATTTATGGTTCTAATGGTCCAGAAAGAAGTTGCCCAAAGAATTTGCTCAAAACCTCCCGATATGAGCATACTGGCTGTGTCGGTGCAATTTTACGCCGAGCCTAAAATTATTTCTTATGTTTCCAAAAATTGTTTTTGGCCGGCTCCCAAGGTTGACTCGGCAATTATAAAAATTATTCCGCGTCGTTCCGCGGAGGTACCCTTTGGGTCTTCCGCAGATTTCCGCGATTCATTTTTTCAGGTTGTAAAAGCCGGGTTTGCCCACCCCAGAAAACAGCTTGTGAATAACTTGTCTACCTTAAAACTTTTAAATGGTGTAAAATTAGATAAGCGCGGTGCCGCCGAATTGATTTTGAGTAATAATTTGAAGCCCACTCAGCGGCCAGAAACCTTAAATGTTTCAGATTGGGTAAATCTTACCGAATATTTAACAAAAAGTTTCGAAATTTTAAAAACATCAAAATCTCTATGCTAAATTTTTCCTCGATTTTAAAACATAAGAAAATATTTACTTTTATTTTCATATTTTTAGTTGTGAGTGGATTAATAATTCCCCAGATTTCACACGCAGGATTTTTTGACTGGCTATTCAGCAATAACTGCGGCGATGCGAGTACCGCCGCAACTCAAGCAGAAAGAGACGCTGCTATGGCATGCTTAAGAGGAGAAAAT
>JAPLZD010000078.1 GCA_026395195.1 Candidatus Staskawiczbacteria bacterium | reverse complement strand
TGAAGCGCAAAAAAAAGGCGGAACCTGCGCATTTGTTGACGCAGAGCACGCAATGGACCCGGATTATGCCAGAAGAGTTGGAGTTAACGTTGATGATTTGTTGATTTCCCAGCCCGATTCCGGCGAGCAGGCTTTGCAAATTGTGGAAACTTTAGTAAAAACAGGAACTATTGATGTAATTGTTGTTGACTCTGTGGCGGCTTTAACTCCGCAAAGGGAAATTGAAGGCGAAATTGGCGACCAGCACATGGGACTTCAGGCCCGTTTAATGAGTCAAGCATGTCGAAAACTTTCCGCAGTTATGTCAAAAACAAATACAATGGTTATATTTTTAAACCAGACAAGAATGAAAATTGGAATGGTTTTTGGAAACCCTGAAACAACTCCCGGCGGTCTGGCTTTAAAATTTTATGCTTCTGTAAGAGTAAATTTAGCCAGAACAGCCCAAATCAAATCAGGAGATGAAATTATTGGAAACAGGGTGAAAGCAAAAGTTGTAAAAAATAAAGTGGCAGCTCCCTTTAAAACAGCTGAATTTGATATTTATTACAACGAAGGAATTTCAAAATCTGGAGATGCTTTGCGAGCCGGATTAACCTCGGGAATAATAAAACAAACAGGAAGCTATTTTACTTTAGATGGAGAAAAAATCGGCCAGGGCACAGAAGGAGCTAAAGCATATTTGAAAGAACATCCCGCTGCAATGTTAAAAATAAAAGAGGAAGCGATGAAAATTAAAGAGGCATAAAATTTTGAATCTAAACAAAAAACAGCCCGACCACATAAGGTTTAGGGCTGCTTTTTTTATTGATATTTATTTTGGAAGATAAGCCATCAGGCCCATTTGTCTGGCGCGCTTGATTGCAACTGCAATCTTTTTTTGATGGTGCGCGCAAAGATTGGTTTTCTTCCTGGGTTTTATTTTGTAGAAGCTGGAAACATAGCGAGAAAGCATCTCGGTGTTTTTAAAATCTATAATGTCAATATTTTTTTGGCAAAAGTAACACATTTTTTCTAATTTTTAATTTTTAAAACGGAATGTCTTTTACGTCAATCTCATCTGCGGCATCTCCCTCGAATGAAACTGTTTTTGTTTCTTCGGGGCTGCTTTCCGATGGGGGAGCATAATTTTCCTCAATCACCGGGATTTCTCCTGCCTGCGCAGGCAGGTCTTGCTCTGGCTCAGGGCGAGAAAATGCTGATTTTCCATAATTTGAATTTCCGGAAGGCGCTCCGCCAGCATTCCTTGGTCCCAATTGCATTGTTTCAGCAATTATTTCTGTCCTGTATTGTTTTACTCCCTGCTGGTTGGTCCAATTTCTTGTTTTTATTCTTCCTTCAATTAAAACCAAAGAACCTTTGTTTAAATATCTTGAAGAAATATCAGCTAATTTTCCGAAACAGACAATATTATGGAATTCTGCTTCCTGCTTTTTTTCTCCGTTGGAAGTATAAAATCTATTTGTGGCAATGCTAAAACTGGTTACTTGCTGGCCCGAGGGCAAGGCTCTGACTTCCGGGTCCCTTGTGACATTTCCTAAAACGAATGCTTTATTTAGGTTCATGATAACTGGTGATTATTCACCTAAAATTTCGTCTAATTTTTGTTCGATGTCTTTTAATTCGACCTTTTGTTTCTCCCCAATAATTTTTTTAGGCTCTTGCTTTATTTCCTCAATAATAGGAGCCAGAACTCTTTGGCGCCTCTGTTTTTTAATTCTTACGGGTTTTTTTATTATAACAAGGTGGCGGACGATTTTTCCATCTTTCTGCATTTTATTTTGTAGTTCACTCAATTTTTCGGCTTCAATTTGAAACTCAATTGAACTCACAAATCCTGAAATATGTTTTTTTACGGGGTGGGCAAGGGTTTTAATCGTTGGTTTTTCCTGTCTTAAAACAGCGCCTTCGCTGCTTTGAATTAAGGCCTCGATTTCTTTAGCTGTCAATTCAGCTTCTACCGAGCTTACTTCCGGCGAAATTATATACGTTAACTCGTATGTTTGCATAAAATTTATACTTTGGTTAATATACGAGGATTATAACAGAAGTAATACAAAATATCAAGCCTTGTTTTATTCTTTAGCCAAATATATTATGATATAATAATCACATGGAAATAAATACAATTATTTTTAAGTCTTATGACATAAGGGGAATTTATCCTTTAGAGCTTAACGATGAAGCGGCTTTTGATATTGGGAGGAGTTTTGTTAAGTTTACGGGCGCCAAATCAGTGGTTGTGTGCCACGATGCTCGCATTTCGTCGCCAGCGTTATTTAAGGCCCTTGCAGAAGGCATCACAGCTCAAGGCGGCACTATTCACGATATTGGCCAAGGACCTACAGAATTGGCTTATTTTGCGCTAGGAAACTACGATTTTGACGCTGGCATTATGATAACTGCCAGCCATAATCCAAAAGAATATAATGGTTTTAAAATGATGAAAAAGAGCGGAAACGACATTGAAATGATTAGGGGAAAAGACTTGTTGCTGGAAATGAAATTGGACAGTTTCAGCAAAGATGGCAAGCTAAATTTAGAAAAAAAGGATGTTTGGAAGGACTATTTAAACCATATTCTATCTTTTGTTGATTTAAGAGAAATTATACCATTAAAAATTGTTGTTGATGCATCAAATGGCGTTGCCGGACTGGCGATAGAGAGA
>JAPLZD010000055.1 GCA_026395195.1 Candidatus Staskawiczbacteria bacterium | reverse complement strand
GTTATTGTATATCCTGACGCCCAATCTTTACCCAAAGATCCTGCTCTGGCCAGATTTTCCTTAGACCAAAATTGCTTTGTTTTTTCAGCAAGATCTTCGGCAGAGTCCAGCCAAATGGCCAAATTTTCTACGTCCGGCTCTTTTAAATCGTGCTCGACTAAAAATTTCTTAAAAAATTCATCTGATTTGGCAAGGCCGACTAAAATTTCTTTTTCTCCTATCACGCTATGCCCTCTTTCTTTTGCAAATTTTAAGGCCTCCATTAGAGTGTTTTGAAAATCTTGGGCAAAAACTTGCTCTTCTTGTTGTTTTTGCATTTTTTCCAGATAGTTTCTCAAACCCTCCTGTAAATTTTTGACATCCAGCCCAAGCCTGAAAACTATCAGTGATATTTCAATGCTTTCTTGAACGGCAGAATAAAAAAGCGAGGCAGAATTCACCGGCAGTTTCTTTCTTCGGCAAAATTTTATGGACTCATTTACAATTTTTGCCGTACTAAAACCTAGAAATCCGGCTAAATTATAATTATCGGGATTATCAGCGGCATCGGCCAAGTTTAATGGAAGTGGTGGTTTTTTAATCTTCAGACTCGTAAAAAGGGAAAGGTTCCAAAAGAAAAGGTAAAGGCCAAAAAGCAAGGCAATTAATTTTGCGTAAAAATATCCCGAGGTAACGCCAAAAAAAGACGCTGCAAAAAAACAAGCAGACAAAATTAAAAGAAAAAGAAAAAAATTCTCAAAAAAACCGACGAACTTAAATAAAGGAAATTTTTCCCTTTTTATGGCTTTTAAAGCTTCTGTGTCGTTTAAATTAAAATTGAATGCCATTAGTATATTAAGAAAAATAAAATTCCAAAAATTGCAACAAAGGGCACAGCCAGCCAGCCGATGAAAATCAGCAATCCTGCAATTACAACAAAAATTTGGAATAAAATTCCTGCTATAATCAGAATTATTCTCATTAAAGCTCCCACAACGCGGGAAAAAAAGTTGGAAATTAAAGTATTTAAAAATTCAATTAAATCAAACCCTTTGGGATATCTCCAATTATATTTTCTCCAGGGAGAAAAAAAAGTTTTCAAAAGCAGTGTCAAAGAAAAGAGGTTTGTAGCAAACATAAAATAATTATTCCAAACCTCAATTAAAAACTTCGGCACTTCATAAAATTGCCATACAAACCATTCTACAAAAATGTTTTGCTCGCTATTTTGTTCCATTCAATAATTTTACACCAATTTCTGCAATCTTGCCACCGCCATAAATCAAAATATACAGTAAAAGCAACCAGGTCGCCAGATTTAAAGTATTGTCTATAAAATCAATCGGGATAACTCTTATCAGCGCATTCTGAATTTGACCTGGAATATCTAAAGCAGAAACCTTGTCATTCACCTGTAACGCAATCGGCCTCATAAAAACCTGAGCTGGCACAGATTTGCCGGTAAAAATGCTGTATGTCTGCCACAATGGTAGGATTATGAGCAGCAACCCCACTGCCAGCGAAACATAACCGATGATTTTATTTGTCTCCATTTTCCATTAGCTCGCGACGGATGTCCTCTGGAATCGGAATTTCTTCACCGGGTTTGGAAATTCCGGGATATCGCCACGCGCTTATTATTTTTCTAAAATCTTTTGTATCTTTAAACATTACCCAAATTTCTCCGGGAGCGCGCTTGGGTTTTTTCCATGCGCCCGATAATGTTATTTTCTTTTCTCCAAAAAATATTTTATTTGTGCGCATTACAGCCGTTGTGCCCAAGGCAATCCCCTTTTCTTTTCTTTCGGGCTTTCTTAAAATTCCCATAAGTTTATTTTTTGACAATCCATATTGGCGCATTTTTATTTTAGAATGTTCGGTCCAATGAAGTTTTTTAAAAATCGGGTTTATCAGCTTCATAATTTTTGTTGTGGGCGGTACAGGATTCGAACCTATAACCCCTGCAATGTGAATGCAGTGCTCTGCCATTGAGCTAACCGCCCATTAAAAGATTTTAACACCTTTATAACAAAAAATCACGCTCCGTGCAGCGCGATTTCGACTTTCCTTATCCTCCGGGAAAGCCCATGACTTGAATCTTCGGGTACTTTTTCAGCATCCGTTTTTTATCCTTGACGCGATCCTCGTAGGTCAAGACAAAAATCTTGTCGAAGCCAAGGTAGGCCGTCTGGATAAAAATGTCGCCATTGATATGGCAAAGAACAGATCCGATGTCCAGAACCGGAATGATAACCGTGGCCATCACTCCACGTTCAGCCAGCAGATCTTGGACAATCTCCTGGTTGCGCTCCAAAATGTCGCGGGCCAGCTGGGACTCTTCCAAGCTTTCTGTTTCCCTGCCAAGAGGCCCGTGTTTGCGCACAGGAAAACCTGCTTTTTTGAATGCCTCGTTGATTTGCGTGCCGCCGCCGACAAGCACTACAACAAAGTATTCGGCAGAGAGCCTGCGAATCCACTCAATCACGTCACTTCTCTGGTGCAAATCGCCAGAGATTTTGACAAATGCGTTTTTCCTTCCCATATTTTTCCTTTCAGTGTTTGGGATGACAAAACCGTGCCATCATTAAAATAACAAATTATTTTATTTTTGTCAACAATTACAAAAACAACTCCGACGTTACGTCGGGGCTGTTTTCTGTGCTCTTGCTATTTTACTTAATTTCTACTTTGGCGCCGGCTGTTGTAAATTTCTTTGCAATTTCATCGGCCTCTTCTTTCTTGACCCCCTCTTTTACCAACTGGGCTGTGCCACCTGCGGCTGCGTCAACCAAATCTTTTGATTCTTTCAATCCTTTTGCAGTCACATCTCTGACAACTTTAATAACTTCTATTTTCTGCGCTCCAACTTCTTTCAATTCAACGTTGAAAGATGTTTTTTCTTCAACCGGTCCGGCTGCAACTGCGGCTGCTGCCACTGGAGCTGCTGCTGAAACGCCGAATTTGTTTTCCAAAACCTTCACCAATTCTGCCAATTCTACAATTGACATTTTTTCTACTTCTCCAACTAATTTTTCAAATTTAGCTGGCACTTCTACTTTTTTTTCATCTGCCATATTTTTATTTTTTAATTAATTAATTTTATTTTCTCTTATTTTATCAAGTACTCTCACAAAACTTGTCATCGAGCTGGCAATCGAACCAACCAACCTGCTCAATAATTCATTTCTTGTTGGAATACTTGCCAATTCTAATACTCTTTCTTTGTCTATAAACCTTTTTTCGAAAATACCCCCTAAAATCTTGAAATTTTCATTCTTTTTTGCAAACTCATTTGAAAGACGCGCCGGAGCAATTTCATCTTCAACACCAAAAACCACTGCTAATTGTCCGGGAACAGCTGATTTTATCTTGTTCCAATAGGAAATATTTGACTGTCCAAAAGCAATTCTCACCAAGGTTTTCTTGGCAATTTTTAAATTGCATCCTGCCTCTTTCAAAGTTTTTCTCAAAGAAAACATTTCCTTTGAAGGAACTTTTGCAAAGTCAACAAAAATCATTGATTTCTGGTTTGCAACTTTTGCCTTAATGTCGGCAACCTGCTTTGTTTTTTGTTCTTTTGTTAATGCCATAATAAAAAATGCCTGCTTCCACAGACAAAACAAAAATGAGAAAATCTCTTTTTTGCCTCGGCAGGATTTATCTAAAAGTACCTGCTGTCTATGGCTTTATTTAATTATGTATGTATCTTAATCTATATCAAAAAATATGTCAATACTGAAGCTATTTAAGGTATTTTGCTTTGGCGGCGTTGTGCTGGTCTAAGGTTTGACTGAAGATTGTTTTGCCGTCTGACAGCCAATACAAATAATTTGTTTTTGTGGGGTAAATTGCAGCTGTTATTGAATCAATCCCAGGATTTGAAATTGGGCCCTTGGGCAAACCCTTGTACATGTAAGTATTATATGGCGAGTCTATTTTTGTGTTTTTTATTGAAACGCTGGGGTCGTTTCCATCTGTAATATAATTAATTGTGCAATCAAGCTGCAGAGGCATTCCAATGGCAATTCTTTTCCACAAAATTCCAGAAACAATTTTTTTGTCGCTTAAACTCTTGACCTCTTTTTCAATCATTGAAGCCATTGTAATTATGTCAAAAATTGATTTGTTCTGTTTGACAATTTCTGACCTTATTTCCGGCGTTACTTTTTTATCAAAATTTGCCAGCATCGACAAAACAATGTCGTCACAGCTTTCCACGCCTGAAGCCTGATAGGTGTCGGGGAAAAGATATCCATCAAGGCCGATGTCTTTTGGCTTATCTTTCAAAAAATCAAATTCTGCGCTGTAATCTTTGCTTGCTACTTTTAAAAATTCGTCTTTTGTGCAGACATGTTTTGATTCTAAATATTTCCCAATATCCCTTGAATCCCAGCCTTCGGGTATCACAAGCGTTTCTTTTATAACATTTCCCTGCACCAATTTTTTGACAATTTGGTAAACCGACATGCGCGGCGATAAATTATATCTGCCGGCCTGCAAACTGGAATGCTGGAAAGATGCCACTACATAAAACTCGAAAAACAAATTGCTTCTTATTATTCCCAACTTCTGCAAATCTCGAGCAATTTCATCGTCCCCCATTCCCTTTTTCGCAGTATAAACAATTGTCTCGTGGGAAGCGGCGTTAACAGGAATATAAATTTCAAAACACAGAAAAATAAATATAACCAATAAAATAACGCCGATTATTTCTATAATCTTTTTTAAATCTTTCTGCGAAATTTTTTTTGGGATTTTCACAATAATTTGCCCTGCCTTAATACTTTAGCTATGATGGTTGCCTTAGCTTGACCGGATTTTGTAAGAATAAAATAACTTTTTGGGTCGCCTATTATTAATTTTTCATCGCGCAAAGCCCGCAGCGGCCTGTCTAATTTCCGTGAATCGGGCCAAATGGGATACCTTTCGAATTTTAAGGTTTCCGGAAACAAAGTAAAACATTCCTTTACCAAGCGCTCAAAACTGCACTGCTCGTTGGATGCCGCAACCGAGTGTATGCAAAAAAGAATTAAGTCATTAACCGGAAAATTTGATGCTTTACCTCCTTTACTCTGCATGCAGGGGCGCTGGGAATCGAACCCAGACCAAGGGTTTTGGAGACCCTTATGATACCATTTCACCACGCCCCTATTGCTCTAAAATAACATACTCCGGCAAATTTTTCAACCAAAAACCGCCCTTCAATAAAACGCAGGACGGTTTTAGGCCGACGATTAAAATCCGAAAAGACGCTTAAAGAAATTCCCAATTCCTCCCATCATTCCGCTGAAAAAACCTTTGGGTTTTTGACTGTTGCCGGGATTATTGGCGGTATTTTTCGGTTTTGCCTTTTGGTCGATTACAGATGAAGCAACAACTGAGTTTCCATTTACAGTTCCCTGAACAACCACATTGTCGCCCACCGCAACACTTAAAATTGTCGGATTTGTTACTCCTGGCACAAAAAATTTAGCACTTGTAGCATCAATTGCATATGTAACGTTGCTGGTATTGGTAATTGTAATTGTGCTTCCGCTGACTGCTGTAATTTTTCCTGCCACAATTGGCTGGCCGTTTCCCTGTATTTGGAGCAGTGCTTCATTGTTTTTATTCTCGTTTCCGTTCCCAACTTTGCCATCACGGATTATTGTGGCTGCAACATTCGTGCCGGTTATTGTGCCCTGCACCACAATTGTGTCGTTAACAGCTATGTCTGATACTTTTATGACGGTTTCGCCCCGAAGTATTTTGGCATTTGTGGCATCTATTGTAAATGTTGTTGTGGTAACTGGAGTTGTTGTGCTATTAGATTCGTCTTTCTTGAGCCCTTGTTTGCTAACAACTGTAAGTGTATTTCCGCTGATAGCAGAAACTTTACCGACTACATTTGGCCTCATTATAGTTGAAATTGCTGCTGCAATTCCTTGATTTGTATCTGCAAGCGCTGGAATAGCAACTGCAAAACTTGCCGCAATTAAACCTATCGCTAACAATGAAATAAATTTTTTATTCATGTTTTTTAAAAAATTAATTATATAACTACCCAGTATTACGCGCTTTTTTGCAACATTGGTGCAAAAATAAAACCCCGCTAAGCGGGGCTTATACTTTTTATCTTTTTGACTCCTTATGCAAGGTGTGCTTTTTGCAGGTTGAGCAAAACTTTTTTACTTCCAACTTTTTTTCAGCTGACTTTTTTGTTTTTTTAGTAAAATAGTTTGTCGTTTTGCAGGCTGAACAGGCTAATTTTATGAACGGTTTTTTTGTTGCCATAAATTTTAATTAATTTTTATTCTGAGCCGATGCGCAGATTTGCACTGCGGACCTCATTCTTACCAAGAATGTGCTCTACTAACTGAGCTACATCGGCAGTGTAATTTGCTCGCTGTGGGCGCGGCAGGACTTGCACCTGCGAAGGGGAAACCCCGCTAGATTTACAGTCTAGTGCCTTTGCTGCTCAGCCACACGCCCCGTTCTATACAATAATTAATATCACAAATTTTGCTTTTATTCAATAACCTTTCCGTGCATTTTTTTCCATTCGTCTATTTTTTTATGGTCGCCGGCAAGCAAGACTTTTGGAACTTTCCATTTTTTTTTCTTAACTTCAAAAATTTCAGGGCGGGTGTATTGCGCATATTCTAAAAATCCTCCGGTTTTTGAAATTCTTTCTTTCAGCAACTGCGGTTTTCCTAAAACCCCGGGAATTAAACGGGAAATTGTTTCAATTGCCACCATTGCCGGAAGCTCGCCACCCATTAGGTCATAATCGCCAATGGAAATTTCCATATCAACAATTTTCTGCGCCACTCTTTCGTCAACCCCTTCATACCTTCCGCAAATAAAAATAATCTGGTCTAATTTTGATAGTTTATTTGCTAAAACTTGATTAAATTTTTCTCCGCGCGGAGTAAATAAAATAATTTTTGCCTTTTTAGACTTTTTTATTTTTTTTATTGCCTTAAAAATGGGCTCCACCTGCATTACCATTCCCAACCCCCCGCCAAATGGCCTATCATCAACTTGTTTGTGCGAACCCTTTCCCCATTTTCGCAAATCAAGAATATTTATTTTTATAAGCTTTTTTGCTTGCGCCCTTGCAATCAAACTCTCGCCAATGTATGACTTAAAAATATCCGGAAAAATTGTAATTACATCAAATTTAATCATAACAAAAACCGCGTTAAGTATAACACGGTTTTTGCTTCTTGTAAATTACAGAGAAATGTTTTCGATATCGTCTGACATCGGCTTTTTCTCAGCTTTCGGAGCACGTCCGCCTTCCGGTTCCTCAATTTTGAGGTTGACTCTGGCGTGGTTCTTTAGTCCAACAATTCGGACCAAGTTCCTGATTGCCTTGGCTGTTGATCCTTCTCTTCCAATGATTTGGCCCATATCTTCT